>PXSX01000391.1 GCA_003022655.1 Bacteroidetes bacterium QH_1_64_81
GCCGGTATGCGGGAACTCTCCCCCGAATACGTCCAGGGCCTCCGCGGCCTCTGCGACGAGTACGGGACGCTCCTCATTTTTGATGAAGTGCAGACCGGGGTGGGACGCACCGGCACCTTCTCCATGAGCGACCCGCTCGGCGCGACGCCGGACCTCATTGCGCTCGCCAAAAGCCTCGGCGCGGGGGTGCCGGTGAGCGCGGTACTGGTGGACGATGCAATTGCTGAGACCGTTGAGACCGGCGATCAGGGCTCCACGTTCGGGGGGGGCATGCTCGCCATGGCGGCCGTGGAGGCCACGCTCACGACGCTGGTGGAGGACGACCTGATGGCCCGCGCCACCGAAATTCACGACCGGGTGGCCGAGCAGGTGGGGCCGGTCGTGGAGGCGGTGCGGGGCCGGGGCTGCCTGATGGGCCTGCAGCTCGACCGTCCCGTCGGGCCCGTGGCCGAGTCCCTCCGCGATCGGGGCGTGCTCGTGAGCGGCTCCTCCGACCCGCACGTAATGCGCCTGATGCCTCCGCTCGTCGTCTCGGACGCGGACGTGGCGACCTTCGCGGAGGCCCTCCACGCGGCCCTCGACGCCACTGCGGCGCCTGCCGAGGCGCGTTGATGCGACGTCATTGAAACGACGCGCGGCTGTACGTCGCTGTCTGTTTCGGTTCTTATTCCCCAATCGAACGCCGACCATGCCTTCGACCTCATCGCCTCCGACCTCCGACACGACCACCGACCTGCGGCACGTCCTCCGGATCGACGATTTCTCGGACGCGACCTGGGACGCGCTTCGCCGCTCGGCGGTGGCGCATCGACGCGACGAGACGCGCGGGGCCGGAACGGCGGCGGGGCGGTCGCTCGGGCTCGTCTTCATGAACCCGTCGCTCCGCACGCGCACCTCGATGGAGGGCGCCGCCGCGCATCTGGGGGCGCACCACACCACCCTGGTGCCCGGCGATGGAAGCTGGGGCCTCGAATGGGAGGAGGGCGCGGTGATGGACGGGGATGCGGCCGAGCATGTGAAGGAAGCGATCGGCGTCCTCTCGCGCTACCACGACGCCCTCGGCGTGCGCGTGTTCGCCTCCGGCACCGACTACATGGCGGACAAGCAGGACACGCTCATCCGTACCATCGCCGACCACGCCACCGTGCCCGTCGTCAACCTGGAGTCGGCCTGGGCGCACCCATGTCAGGGCCTCTCCGACGCGGCCCTGCTCACCGAGCGCCTCGGGGACGATCTTACGGGCAAGAACGTTGTCCTCTCGTGGGCCCCGCACCCGAAGCCGCTGCCGATGGCCGTCCCGAATACCGCGCTCCGCACGGCGGCCCGCTGCGGGATGGACGTGACCGTGGCCCGGCCCGACACGCATGCACTCGACCCGGATCTGATGACCGAGGCGCAGTCGATGGCCGAAGCGCAGGGCGGCAGTGTCAGCGCCACGTCCAATCAGGATGCTGCTGCGAGCAGGGCCGACGTGGTGTACGCAAAGTCGTGGGGCGGCCCCCTCCACTACGAGAACCCGGAGCGAGAGGCCGAGGCCCGCACTGGCCATTCCGACTGGCGCATCACCGAGGCCCTCATGGCCCGCACTCGGGACGGCGCCTTCATGCACTGCCTTCCGGTGCGACGCAACGTGGTGGCGGACGACGCGGTGCTCGACGGGCCGCACGCCGTCCACCTCGATCAGGCCGAGTACCGCCTCCACGCGCAGAAGGCCCTTTTGGAATACGTCTGGAATCTCGGATGAGAGGTCTTCTTTCCGTGGCAGTGTACCCTTAGCAACCGAATTGAGTGTGGGAGTCTGGGCGTACGGGCGTGACTTCAAATCCTCCGACGCCCACACGCCCATACGCAACCACGTGTCCCTCCGGTGAGCTTCTCATCACCAACCCAAGCAATGAGCACAGATACAGGCAGCCCGACCGTAGTCAAGGTCAGCGGCACGCTCCTGGATGACCCCGACGCGCTGGCCGAGCTGTGGCCTGCCCTCTGCACGCTGCGGGCCGAGGGGCCGGTCGTACTCGTCCACGGCGGTGGCAAGCTGGCAAGCAGATGACGGCCCTCGCGGATCGGCTCGGGCACACGCCGGAGCGGGTGCAGGGGCGTCGGATCACGACCGATCTCGACCTCAAGATTGCGCAGTGGGCCCTGCGGGGCGCGCTCAACACGCAGCTCGTCTCGCAGGCGCAGCAGCACGACCTCACGGCGGTGGGCGTCTCCGGGGCCGACGCCAAACTGGTCCAGGTGACGAAGCGCCCGGCGTGGAACGTGAACGGCGAGACCGTCGACTTTGGATGGGTGGGCGATATCGAGCACGTCGATCCGTCCCTTCTGGAGGGCCTGCTGCCCCAATCACTCGTACCCGTCGTGGCCCCGCTCGGCATCGACGACCAGGGGCAGGTCTATAACGTGAACGCCGACACGGTGGCCTGCGCACTGGCCGAGGCCCTGGCGGCGGAGACACTCTTGTTCGTGACCGGAGCGGGGGCGGTTCGGCGGGACGCCGACGATCCGACGTCGCGCATCGACATCTGCGACACAACCACTGCCGATCTGGGCGTGGCGGAGGGCTGGATTGAGGGCGGCATGCGCGTGAAAGTGGAAACCGCCCTCGACGCCCTCGATGGTCCGGTCGGCGAGGTGCACATCTGCGCTCCCGGCGACCTTTTGTCTCGGTCTCAGGCGACGGAAGTTGTGCTTGAGACGTGATGCGTAATAATTGATTGCTGCGTCCGCCCTTTCACTCGTCACACATCACGAATCACGAGGACTTCGGGGCGGCACCGACGTGAGATGCCTTCTGAAACGTTTGATGCAATGGCGACTCGATCAACGAAAACAGCTGACGCCGTCGATTTCCTCAAAGAACTCGGCCCACGTTCGCCGCGCCGGGGTCGACGTACTGCGGCACGAAGACAACGTGGCCTTCGCAATTGGCGACGGGGACGACCCGTTGCTGCTCAATTCGCACCTCGATGTCGTACCCCCCTCGGACGACCATCCGCACGACCCGTTTGAGCCGGTCGAGGCCGACGGTGTGCTCTACGGCCGGGGCAGTGTGGACGCGAAGGCCAGCGGCGCAGCCATGACGACGGCCCTGCTGTCCCTCGCAGCAGAAGGATGGTCGTGGAACGACGGACAGGCAATCGTCGGTCTCACGACACACGAAGAGTCCGGGGGGCAAAAAAACGGACTCCAGGACCTTCGTCCGCACCTCCCCGCGCTCTCCGCCGCTGTCGTAGGCGAGCCGACCACGCTCCGGCCCTGCGTCGCCCAAAAGGGACTCTTGATCCTGAAAATTCACGCCTGGGGCACCGCCGCCCACGCGGGCCGTCCCCACCTCGGGGAAAACGCCATCCCCGCCGCCATGACCGCCCTCCAGCAGCTCAACGGCCTAACCCTGGACCGAGAGGATCCGCATCTTGGCGCGCCGACGAAAACCGTTACCACCATTGAAGGAGGCAGCGCCCACAACATGGTCCCCGAGCACTGCGTCTTCACGGTCGACCTCCGCACGACGCCGGCCTACGCGCACGATGAAATCGTAGAAGAGGTGCGCGCTGCCGTCGACGCCGAGGTGGAGGTGTACAGCGACCGGCTCGTACCGTGCGCCACGCCCGAGGATGCGCGTATCGTCCGCGCTGCCCAGGCCGCCTGCCCCGACGCCGACCCCTTCGGCTCCCCTACCTCCTCGGACTGGGTCTTCCTCCACGACGTGCCCGCCGTCAAGCTGGGCCCGGGCCGGAGCGCGCGCTCCCACACCGC
>PXSX01000392.1 GCA_003022655.1 Bacteroidetes bacterium QH_1_64_81
GCGATGAAAATCAACAGCCTGGCGCTCGACCGGCTCAAGGACGAGCTGCAGGACAAGCGGGACGAGATTGAGGTGGGCCTTGCGCTCGGCGGCCCGCCCTCGGCCGTGCTGGCCCGACACCTGCGCACCAGCGTGCAGGCCTCACTCATCCCGGTGGTCGACTCGCTCAAAAGCCTGGGCTGGGTCTGGATTCCGGGCGTGATGGCGGGCATGATCCTGGGCGGCGAAAACCCGGTCTACGCCGCGCTCTACCAGTTCGTCATCATGGCGATGATCTTCGCCGCGGGCGGCCTCACGAGCATGCTCACCAGCCTGCTGATGGGGCGGCGCGTGATCACCGAGGCCGAGCAGCTGCGGCGCGTCGGAGACGGAGGAGCGTAGAGAAATCATGCTTTGGTAACGCGCCGCGTCTGGGAGCGCCGGGATCTTTGCGGGCTCCGTGGGTTTTCGTATTGTGTCATCGCGTTCTGCTGACCAATCCCCACCCCGTCCGTGAGCGATTCGTACCACGACCGCCTCGCGTCCACCTCCGACGACGCCCCTTCCCGCCGCGACTTCTTGAAGACCGGCGCCCTTGGGGCCCTCGCCCTCAGGACTGGCGGCGTGGCCAGCACGGCCAACGGGCAGTCCCGAACCGACGTGTCGGGCATTGAGGCGCCGGGAGGCGCCAAAAACGTCATCTTCCTGGTGAGCGACGGCATGAGCGCCGGCACCCTCACGATGGCCGACCTGCTGCTGCGTCGCCACGAGGACCGGCGATCGAACTGGCTGCGACTCTACGAAGAGGGGCGCGTGCGGCGCGGTCTCATGGACATGGCCGCTGCCAACTCCATCGTGACCGGTTCCGCGGCGGCGTCCTCCTCGTGGGGCTCTGGGCACCGGGTCGTCAACACGGCGCTCAACGTGACGCCGGAGGGCACGGAGCACCGCACCATTCTCGAAATCATGCGCGACGCGGGCAAAGGCACGGGCCTCGTCACCACCACCCGCATCACGCACGCCACGCCGGCGGGCTTCGGCATCAACATGCCCGAACGGTGGAGCGAGGACAAAACGACCTGGCACAGTGGAACCGTAGCGGGCGCGTCCTCGGCACATTCTATGACTCGCACCTGCCCTACGTCCTCGACCACCGGCACATCCCCGAGCACCAGGAGCAGGTCCCTCGCCTGCCCCAGATGGCCGACGCCGCCCTCCAGCGCCTCGACCGGGACAACGATGGATTTCTCCTCCAGATTGAGGGCGGGCGCGTGGACCACGGTGCCCATAGCGCCGATACTGGGGGCCTCCTTTACGACCAGATCGAGTTCGACGAGACAATCGGCACGGTGCTTGACTTCGTGGACGGGCGCGACGACACGCTCATCCTCATTACCACCGACCATGGCAACGCAAACCCGAGCGTGAACGCCGCGGGCGACCGGTATTCCGACTCGAACGAGATGTTCGACCGCGTCGCCGATTTCCAGTATACCAACAACTGGATTTTGTCGGAGCTCGATGAGAAGAGCACCTACCGGCAAATCCGGGACCGCGTCGAAGAGGCATGGCAGTTTGCCATCAGGCGGAGCGAGGCCGAGCTTCTGCAAGACGCGCTCCGGGACGAGTACGAGGCAGCCTATCGGAAGCAGAGCAATCCCTACTCCGTCCTCGCCTCCATTCAGGCCAACTACACGTCCATCAACTGGTTGGGCACCGACCACACGGCCGACTACGTGGAACTGGCGGCGTTGGGCCCCGGCAGCGAGGCGATCGGCGCCTTCACCCGCAACACCGACCTGTTCGACTTGATGATAGAGTCGGCCGGGGTGCGGGACTACGCGTCGGGTTGAGCGTCGCTTCGGAAGACGCGAATGGTTTGCCGGACCAAGGTGCGCCTGAAAAGTTGGACTGGTGGGGCGACAAACTGAGGTTCGGGTGCAGGACGCTTGGTTTGCGGCACGCCACAACCAATCCAACCACACGCGCCCCGGGTCAATGCACCTACAGTTCCGAGTTCAAACTCCAAGTCGTACCCGAAGCGCCTTCAGTCGGACAGGACCGACGCGGAGGTTGCTCGGGCTTACGACGTTCATCCGGTCACGCTCTCCGGCTGGAACACGAAGCTGAAGGAAACCGGCTCCAACGCCGTCGGCGGATCCGACGAGCCGAAGGAGAAGCCAGACTACGAAGCCCCTGTCGAAGGGGCAGAGAGCCTCGAAGACGATCCCAACTGCCTATCGGCCCAACCGCCTATCGGGCGGTCTACACGGTCAATCCGGTTTGGGGCCGCGCGTGGGAGCCGAAAGCAGTTCCCTTGGCACTCGTTCGCTGGCATCCCGTCTGGGGGATCTGCCCGTTTGAGGGATCTGTCCGTTTGGGGGATCTGTCCAAGAGTCCCTGATCGCTGGCGTCCAATCTCGCTAGTGTCCAATCAGCGTACGTCCCCTATCCCATCCCCCCGACCCCCCGACATGAGCAAGGGAAAAACGACCGGTGGGCAGGAAGCCGAAGAGCAAATAAACGATGGCCAGAAGGCCGAGAGGCAGGGGGGCGAACGCCAGTCAACGTTCGCAGACATCGTACCGTGGACCGCCCTGTCATGGGCCGGTCGGCTGACCGGGGCCGCAATCGTGCTGTCACTGATGGGAACGTTGGTCTGGGCGTTTTCCCTTTCAGGAAGCTGGTATCTGCCCGTTGGTGGGGCGGTGGCTGGGGGAGCGATCGGATGGAAGGACCCGGATGCAAGGCCGGCCCCCAAAAGCCGAAAGGCCAGGAGCGAGAGCGCCTCGTCCAGCCTCCCTCCGCCGAAGGCTCGCAGGTGAGGCACAAACATCAAACGAGCACCATCACCGGCCGCCTGTCACTCTGAGTCAAATACGCTCCCGAAAATCCCTCAACTCGTCATTCCACCCCCGACGGTCGTCGGTGCTCGTTTTGAGAACAACGCCGCTGTGTTCGGGGAGATCTCCGTCCCTGAGTCGAGCGCGGGACCGATGGCCTTTGAGTCCTGACTCCTTTCGGGGACACAGGTCGTGCACCCCGGAACGGACTCGACCGCGCTGCTCCGAGCGTAGTTGAGTCACGAGCAAAGGGACTGACGCAGTAGATTTCTCCAGGAAGGGTTGCTGATCCCAGTGGGGCCTCCTCCACTTTGCCCTGAGCGAAGTGGGCGCACTGGCGGGAGGGAAGAAGTGCGCTCAGAGTGCCACCATGCGCCCTCTCGCCCCACATTCCGGGCGGCCGCTCGGGGCAATCTGCCTGGAATTTTGGAATTGCTCCAGACCCTGAACGCACTCCTCTTCGTTTGCATTTCCAGAATTGAAACATCCGAGGGTCCACCACGATCCCGCAGTAGAAATCGCATTTCCCTGCGTGTCGTTACCGTTCGAAAACGGAGCGGCACACAATCGACTTCTCGCCCCACACCGTAATGCTTTTTTCGTTTAGCGACGATGCGTCCCCCTTCGACGACACGTCCCGCATCCTCCTCTTTACGGGCAAGGGGGGCACTGGAAAGACCACCTGCGCCGCCGCCACCGCCCTGCGCGCCGCCCGCGAGGGCCAAAAGACGCTCGTCCTCTCCTCGGACCCCGCCCACAGCCTCGCCGACGCGCTCGATCAGAAGCTCGGCCCCGAGGCCCGGGAGGTCACCGATCGCCTCTTCGCGCAGGAGGTGGACCTCTACTACTCGATGAAGAAGCACTGGGGCAACATGCGGGAGCTGATGCTCACCGTCTTCCGCTGGCAGGGCGTCGACCAGATTGCCGCCGAGGAACTCGCCGCACTGCCGGGCATGAACGAGGGGTCGGTGCTGCTGTGGCTCGAAGAGGCAATCCGCGAGGCCGACTACGACCTCATCATCGTGGACAGCGCGCCCACCGGCGAGACGCTCACGCTTCTCACCCTGCCGCAGGTAACGCAGTGGTGGCTCGCCAAGGCCTTCCCGTTTCAGAAAATGACGGTCAAGTCGCTCGGCTTCGGCGTGCGCAAGACCACCGGCGTGCCGCTGGACAAGGGCTACGAGGAGCTGGAGGTCATCTTTGAAAAGCTGGAGCGCGTGCAACAAGTCCTTGCCACCCCGTCCACTACGTCGATCCGGCTCGTGACGAATCCCGAGAAGATGGTGATCGAGGAGGCGCGGCGGGCCTACACGTACCTCCAGCTCTACGGCTACGGCGTGGATAGCGTCATCGTCAACCGCGTGCTCCCGGCGGACCAGGTGCCGGACAATTCGTTCTTCGAGGGCTACGTGCAGAGCCAACGCGAGTACCTGACGGAGATCGAGCAAAGCTTTCAGCCCCTTTCCATCTTGCAGGTCCCCCATCTCGGGGAAGAAGTGTTTGGGGTCGATCGGTTGGCCCGCATCGGGGAGGCGATGTACGCGGACCGCGCGCCGACAGACGTGTTCTACGAAGAGCCTACCCTTCAGGTGCGGGAGGACGGCGACGCGTACGTGCTGGAACTGCGCCTCGCCTTCGCGGAGGAAGAGGAGCTCGACGTGCGTCAGCTCGGCGATCAACTCGTCGTGCAGGTAGCCAACCAGCGGTCGAACTACATCCTCCCCAACTTCCTCAACTACTAC
>PXSX01000393.1:0-5974 GCA_003022655.1 Bacteroidetes bacterium QH_1_64_81
CCAGCGCCGACTGGAGCGCAATCCGCTGCGCATCCTCGACACGAAGATCGAGCACGAACAAAAGATCCTGCGCGACGCCCCGCAGCTCATCGACTTCGTCGACGAGGAGAGCCTCGCGCACTACGACGCGGTGAAGGGCTTGCTCGCAGACCTGGGCATCCAGTACGAGGAGGATCTGCAGCTCGTGCGGGGGCTCGACTACTATACCGAGACCACCTTCGAGCTCGAAAGTCCGGGCCTCGGGGCGCAGAGCGCGCTCGCCGGTGGGGGACGCTACGATCGATTGGCCGGGGTGCTAGGGAGCGACGAGCCCGTGCCGGCGGTCGGCTTTGCGGCGGGGATGGAACGGCTCTTCCTCGCGCTCGATGCCGCGGGCGTGGACCGTCCCGACACGCCCGAGCCGGACGTGTTCATCGCGGCGCTGGGCGAGGAGGCCGAACAATGGGTCTTCCGCACAACCCAGTCCCTCCGCGACGCCGGGCTGCACGTGGCGCACGACCTGATGGGGCGCTCGCTAAAGGCGCAAATGAAGGAGGCGAACCGCCAAAACGCTCCGTATGCGATGATCATCGGGAGCAACGAGCTGGAGGCCGAGGCCGCGACGGTCAAGGAGATGGAGAGCGGGGAGCAGCAAGAGGTCGACTTCGACGAGTTGGCCGAGTACCTTGCCCGCCGTGTGGACGGAACGGAAGCTGGATAGAAGGGACGAGACGCCGCGCTGCCGTCGGACTGAGCCCGTAGAGGCACCTATGCCGACCCGGATTGCCACGATTTTCCTGCTGCTGACGGCCGTCGGGCTCCTGGTGGGAGGCCTGGGCGGACTACGTCCTTCCGTCCGCCAACCTCATGGTGGACGATTCCGGGATCTGGCGCCCTGATTCCGCTCGGGTGCCCGACGTGCCCGTCAGCGACCACTTCCCCGTGTGGATGGATGTGCGCGTCGAGCCGTAAAAGACAACGATTCACCACGACTTCCGTCACAGCCGTTACCCGATATGGAGTGGAGACAGGACACCGTTCGCCTCGACCCGAAGCCGAGAGGTTTCCACCTCGTCACCGATCAGATCCTGAAGCAGGGCCCTCGCCTCGACGACCTTCGGGTGGGCCTGCTGCACGTCTTTCTCCAGCATACCTCCGCCTCGCTCACGATCAACGAGAACGCTGCCCCGGCCGTGCGCGGCGACATGGAGCGGCACTTCAACGAGATGGTGCCCGAGAATCAGCCCTACTACCAGCACACCGTGGAGGGAGCCGACGACATGCCCGCTCACATCAAAGCCTCGATGCTGGACACGAGCCTCTCGATCCCCATTCAGGACGGGCGCCCGGCCTTCGGCACGTGGCAGGGCATCTACCTCAACGAGCACCGCGATCACGGCGGCGCCCGCTCGGTGGTGGTAACGGTGCGGGGAAAGACGAAATAGCCGTCTGTACGAAGTGCACCGCTATCCCACCAGGTCGGGCCGTGCCGCGAGGCGCCTGGTGAGCGTGCGAGCCTGGGCGTAGAGGTTGTGGACGTGCGTGTAGGTGAACTGAGCACTTCGTCCCAGAAGGTGGAGGTTCTCGAAGCGCTGCAGGTAGGTTGTCAGGCGCTCGGCTTTGTCCTCGGTGCCGACTTCCAGAATCGGATACGCGAAGGGGACCGCCCGGTGGTCGGCAGCGACGACCTCTTTTTTCTCGTCGATCAGCCCCTGTTCCATCAACAAATCCAGGGCGTTGTGTTGAAGGTTCGCGTTCGATTGGGCCCACGCCTCGGTCTCCGGATGACACGGCCGTTCGAGGACGACGACGGTTTGACCGTCCGGGGCCATGTCGGAACTGCGGTTCTTCGGCTCGTAGAGGCGCGTGAACGGGACCGACTGCTCAGGGAAGTAGAGGGAGGCGTTGGGCGTGAGGCGCGCTCGATCCAGGCCCAGCACGACCAGCCGGAGGTGGCGAAAGCGCATCGACTGGGCAACGGAGCGCATCTCGTCGGGCGGCGGTGGATCTAGGAGGTGAAGCATGAGGGTCAGCGGCAGCGTGCTCACGACGGTCTCTACACCGATGGGCTCCGCGTCGTTGACCGTCCCGGTGCGGATGTGTTCAGGGCCCAGGGCATCGGCGGTGGCCTCGACGATCTGGCCGTAGCCGTGCCGCGGGTAGTAGAACGAGCCATCGAGGTGACGGGCCTTGTCTTTTGCGCCGCCGAATGCCTCTAAGAGAAATGTCCTCAGGTCAAGTCCTTCCAGCCGGTCGCCGGCTACCTGAGGCGAGAGCTGATCGGCGTCGGTGCCCCACAGCTTTTCGGTGTAGTTCAGCAGAAACAGCCGCGCGAGCGTGGGGCCGTAGCTCTCGAGTGCCATCTCCTCGAAGTGCGCGGCGTCGTCCGAGGCGCGGGGAATCGAGAGCTGCTCCCACGCGATTCGGGTGAGGAGGGAGAGGGGGAGCTTCCGTAACAGGTCGTAGGGGGCCAGCGGAAAGTCGATGCGGCGGACGTCGGCGGTCACCGCCGGGTTTTTGTCGTGGAAGCGGTGCGCCCCGGTGTCGTAGCGGAACGGGCCGAGTTGAAGCGTGCGGGCGTTGCCGCCCACCGTGTCCGCCGCTTCGAAGAGGCGTACGCCAAGCCCTTGCCGACGTGCGTAGAAGCCCGTGGCGAGCCCCGCCGGGCCGGCACCCAGCACAGTAAGGGGCGCTGCCTTCGTGTCAGTATTCGTAGACATACACAGTCACCTCGGGCCACATGCGATTGACGTGCGGATTGTGATAGAAGGTGTGGGTGCGGGTGGGCGCACGGTCCAGGAGCGACGCGTAGGTGCCCACCACCAGCGTGCGCCCCTGTTTGGCCCGCCGCAGGCGGCGGATATCGGTCGAGTCCTCGATGGAGAGAAACTGGGCGTCCACCCGCTGGCTCCGCAGGTACGTGTTGACGAGCGGGACGGAGGCCACCCGTGTCGGCCTGGACCGCTCCGTCTGCGACTCGACGAACTGCTTAGTCTGTGCGATGGCCGACGGATCCCGGTGCTGATCGACCAGCACGAGCGTGACGGCGACGTACGCCCCGGCGGCACAGAGCAGGGCGCCACGGGCTTCTACGCACGTCGGCAAGGGCTTGGCGTGCGCCTCTTCGAAGCGGCAGACACGGTGGGCGGCAACGCCCGCACGCTCCAACTCGGCCCGTTCCGCTACGACACCGGTGCGCACCGCTTCCACGACAAAAATCCGGCGGTGACCGCCGACGTGACGGCGCTCCTCGGCGACGACCTCCGCCGCGTCGACGCCCCGAGCCAGATCTGCTGGCGGGGCCGCCGCATCGACTTTCCGCTGGCCCCCTACGACCTGTTACGGAAGCTCCCCCTCTCCCTCCTCACCCGAATCGCGTGGGAGCAGCTCTCGATTCCCCGCCGCCAAAGTCGGTGAAGTGGCCCGTGGTCTGCCCCCAGGCCGCATCGATAAGCGTCCACAGTCCTGTGTCGAGGATCATCGGCACGAGCCATACCGCAACGCTGGCGACACCCACTCCCACCAGCCGCTCTGGACGCCGCGAGGACCACAGCACCAGGAGGGCGGGCATAAGTACGAGGGGCAGGTACGAGAGCCGCAGGCCCGCCAGCAGGCCCGTCAGCACGACGCCGGCCCGTGCGGCCCGCTCGTCGAATCGTTCGTCGCGGTCGAGGGGCAGCGCCCGAAGGAACAGGGCCAGCGTCACCACGGCCCCGGCGGTCCCCAGCAGGTCGGGCATGTAGCGGGTGCCCATCAGCCACAGCAGAGGACTGAAAAACACCGTCCCGGTCAGCGCCGCCCCCTGCACCGAACGAAGCGGCACGCCCCACAGGCGCAGCAGTCCCCAGATGAGCAGCACCGTCGCCAGTCCTCCCACAATCGAGAAGCTCGCGCTGAACGAGCCGATGGGCGCGTAGAAGAGCTCCGCGACGGCCCAGAAGACCGGATAGCCCGGAAAGTGGGGCTGGAGGGCCGCCACGTCGTACTCATCCGCCACGCTGAGGGCGAAGCGAAGGCTGTCGGGATCTTCGATGTATGTGATGGTGGTGGCGAGGCGGCTGCCCACGCAGGCCGCCACCAGCGCGCCCCACGCCGCGACCGCCGACGGGTGCCACGTCTCGATTCCCTGTGTCCAAACAGCCTCCACCCGCCGTCGAAGCGAAGTCGGGGTCGAGACGGGAGCGTTGGGGGAGGGCATAGAGGATCGCAATTCACAGGGTCGCAATCTACAGGGCAAGGCGCAATGCCGGACGTCCCCTCCCCGCGATGGCGGAAGAAGGGGACTTCGAATACCCCCGCGGTCCGCACGGCTCGCGACCTGACGTAACTACCAGTTTGCCACGTTCTCGTCCGAGAAGCCGTACGCACTCTGGACGATGGTTTTGGCGGCATCGATGGCGCTCACCGCCTCCGACTTGGTCTTCTCGTACGGTGGTGTCGAGTCTAGTTCGGCGTGGAGGTCTTGAAGGTCCGAATCGGAAATCTGCTTGGCCGGGTTGTACTGGAGCGCCCACGCAAATGGCTTTGCTTCGCTCCAATGCTCATTCAGTTCCTGAACCGCGTCGTCGCTGAGATTCTCCCGAGTAATCGTCTCGTCGCTCGAAAGACCGCTGAGGTCGCCCTCCATCGAGTTGAGGTAGTGCACCACGTTAGCCGCGACCACCTTCTCCCAGGCAGCGCGGGCGTCGTCGCGGTGGCTGCGGATTTCGCTGATGGACGCCTCGTTGATGATGGCCGTCCGGCCCTTCAAGAACGCTTCGAAGGCCTTCGTATGGAACTCGCCGCCCACCGTGCCCCGGTCCACCGAATAATCGGCCCATGTATAGACGAACTCGCTGGCGAGGTCAATCTGCCCGTCGCCGTTGCGATCGGCGGCGTTGGTCAGAATCCCGCTGCTGTCGAAGTAGTCGCCGGACGTAAACTCGCGGGCCGCCCCGAAGTAGCCGAAGGCTTCGTCCCAGACGTGGCCCAAGGTGGTGTACGGATTGTCTCCGTCCTGGGTGTTGGGCGAGTCGTCGGTGTTGAGCACGTCGCCGAGATACTTATCGGTGCCCTGCGAGTACGCGACGCTTCCCAGCAGCAGCTTGTTGACCATCTGATTCATTTGCACCCCTTCGTCCGTCGTGTAAGCGGCGGGCGTGCCGAGCTGGCTGTCGTCCTGGCTGTTGCTCTGCATCCGCTCCAGATAATCGAGAATGAGCTGATCGGCCGTCACGTCGCTGCTTCCCGTGATCGGAAGCTCGCTGCTGGCGATGAGGGTGCGGCTGTCCGCGTACGAGGAGGTCGCCTTGCCCTGGAGGGACTTCCCGGTCGCGATGTCTCCATAGCTCTGCTGACTGTCGAGTTGGTCAAACCCTCGTCTATTCGGCGTGAGAATGTCGAGGTCGTCCAGATTTTCGCTGGTTTCGACGTAGCGTTCATTCAGATTGCTCGTCGGCGAAGCTCCGTCTTCAGCGAGGGCGTCGGTCTGAAGCTTGAGGTCGGCGATCAGCAGATTGCGCGTCACCTGGCCCGGGTAGGCCACCGCGCTCTCGCCGTTCACGAAGCGGCTGTCGAAGGTGTAGCTTGAAGGAACCTCAATGTCGTCATCGGGCGGATCTTCCTGCGGCGGGCCGCTGCTGTCGCAGCCCGCAAGGATGAGTCCGGCCGCCAGGAGCGGGAGGAGCAGGAAGGAAAACGTTCGGCGGGGAAAAAAAGCCATAGTACAATCGTCGTTCGATGAGTGCGAATGAAAAGCAGGATGTTCGAATGCGGAGCGCCCGTTGTGTCGGAGCATCCGCTGACCACGGTCGGAAACACGCGGTCAAAAGTCGTAACGAAGCGAGAGGTTGATCTGGCGGCGCGGGCCGGGAAGGATGCCGGTGCTGCCGCTGGCAGACTGATCGCGAGGATTGGAGTGCAGCCGTGAGCCGACGAAAACGTTGTCCGTCACGTTCTTGGCGGCGAATTGGACCTCCAACGCATCGGATACAGTGTAGACGGCACTGACGTCCAC
>PXSX01000393.1:6020-12455 GCA_003022655.1 Bacteroidetes bacterium QH_1_64_81
CGGCTGTGTGGCGAGGGGCCCCAGGAAGCTCGTTGCCGCTGATGTCAACCGTCGGGGCCGTGGAGAGGGCCGGCGTCACGATGCCCTCCACGACCTTGGTCCGAAGCAGGGTGTACGAGACGTCGAGGGTCGGCAGGGGCCCAGCGAGTGCGCTGGCGTTGAGGGTTCCCTGAACCTCGAGCCCATAGCTCTGCACCACGCCCAGATTCTCTTGGAACCGCGTACGCCCGCCCACCAAGTCCTCGACGTAGAGGAAAAAACCCGTGGCCTCGATCCCACCGGCGTCGGTACGGCTGCGCAGTCCGAGTTCCGAGTTCCAGCTTTTCTCTGCGCGGAGATCGAATCCGTCCTCGTCTTCCTCGGCGGACGTCGGGGAGCCGAACCCGACGATTTGGAACGTGGCGCTGGACGGTGGGGTGTAGCCGCGGTGCACGCCGCCGAAGAGGTTGAACTGTCCGTCCCCAAAGCCGCCCCCCAGGCGGTGCTGACCGAGGTCGAGATTGAACCCGAGTCCCGGCAGCGGCACGACACTCACATTGTCCCGATACTGATTGTCGCTGAGGCGGTCGATGCGCTCCTGCTCGAAAATCTCGATGCGGAATCCGGGGGAAAGGTGAAGCGGCCCCCACTCGGTGTTCTCCCGAGCGTAGAGCGCAAGGGCCTGCGTCTCGTAGACGTCACTCTGTCCCACGATCGTCGGGTCGTCAGGACTTCCTCGGAAAAAGACCCCCTCGCGCACCCCCACCTCGTCGCCGATCTTCCGGTTGTCCTCGAATCGTTCCCAGTGCACGCGGCCCCCGACCTCCAGGTCGGCGGTTCGGCCGAAGAGGCGATGCTGAAGGTCGTAAGAATGCTCAACGCCGCCGACGTAGAAGGTGCGCTCGTTGCCGAAGTAGCCGCCCCGAATCTCCGTTCCCTCGCTCACGTCGCTGATGCCGACGCGCACGAGCGGGCCGGGGGTGGACGGCGGCACCGGGGTAGCATCCACCCCGTTCTCTTCGTAGTCCGCAGCGCGCACGAACACGTCGTTCTCGCGCCACCAGGGCCGGTCGAACACATTGGCGTAAAGCTTCGTCGTGCTCTGCAGGGCATCGCCGTGGCGCCGGCCGTAGATGGCACCCAGGGAGGCCCGAAAGATCCGGTAGAAGTCATCGTCCTTCGGGTTGAAGTCCGGATTGGTGCGGAGGGTATGCGGCGTGACTCCCGTGTACGTCGCGTTCAGCCGCTCGTAATCGACGTTCGTCTTCAGGTAGAGCGACCGGTCGTCGTCGATGCGGTACTGCAGCTTGGCGGTACCGTTGAACTGGCGAAAGTCGTTGTTCTCGCGGAAGCCATCGCCCCGTTTCAACAGAACCTGCACTTGCGGGCGGAACGACGCGCTGCCGAAGCCCCCGATTTCCCCGAAGGCACTCACGTAGCCGTTCGTGCCGGGAGTGATCGAGATTGACCCGCCCGGAGCGTGGCGCTGCGGACGGCGGGTCACATAGTTGATGACGCCGGCCATCGTCTGCGGCCCGTGGCGGACGGCGGCGCTGCCCTTGATGACCTCCACCTCCTCGATCCGCTCAATCGGCGGGTTGTAATAAAGGGGCGAAAAGACGTACGGAGCCGGCTGGATCGGCATCCCGTCTTCGAGCACGAGCACGCGCTGGGTGCGGCGCGGCTGGAGGCCCCGGATGCCCACCGACATGCGCGTCTGGGCCATGCCGTCGTCCGCCGCGCCCTGGACGCCGGGCACGTACGAGAGCGCCTCCTGTGCGCCGATGGGAGCAATCTGTTCCAGCTTGGCGGCAGTCACCTCCGAAGCAGTGCCGGGCATCGACGCGCGGGGCGTCCGAGTGACGCCGTTCACTTCGAGGGCAGACAGCTCCACGATTTTGGGGTTGAGCTCCACCGTGAGGCGGGTCGTCTCGCCGGCCTGCACCTGGACCGTCCGGGTGGCCGTGGCGTATCCGACGTAGCGGATCTGCAGCTCTGTGGAGCCGGGGGAAAGATCGTCGAGCATAAAGCGGCCCTCAGCATCGGTGGCGGTGCCGCGAGGCTCGATGCTCCCGATGACCCCGACGGTTGCGTTTGGGAGGGGGGCCCCGGTGTCGGCGGTCACGACCCGTCCCTCAACGCGTCCCCCCGGCGCGCCCTGGGCAGCGCTCGCTCCACACTGTAGACTGAATACAAAAGCGAGACAGAAAAGAACGCGAATCGGATGAGGCATGCAGAGGGAAAAGAGAGTCCGTTCGTGCTCAGGACCGCGAGCTGCGGGGGATTCAGAAGCGCTCCGGGTTCGCATTCGGCCGGCCCTCCTCCGGCGGCCGGACAGGGACAGCGGTCGTGCCCGTGTCCGGCGGCGCGAGACGGTTGATGCTACTGTAGCTACCTCCGTCGTCCGACGAGTCGTCGGTCGGGCCCAAGATGGGGTCGTCCGAGCATGCCGACAAGACGAACACAAACACCAGTAGCGTCCCGATCAGACCCCAAAGGGAGTAGCGGAATGCACGCGTGCGCTTCTTCATAACCGAGCAATCTCACTTATTTAGATCAGTTATAAACAACGGGGCTACTGGCTTTGGGTCAACCCCTTCGCGTTGAATTCATCCACGCTGGCCAGAGACTCGGGGGACGCTAATTGCCGTTCAACCCTTGTCCCGGGTCTCTCTTTCACGGTGTGGGTATGCCGTGCCGGAGGGCCTGTCGGCATCCGGGGTCATTCCGGTTCCCGGTTTTGTGCTCGAGGGACTCCTCTTGCCGATGCTGAGGTTGCAGGCCTGTTTCTCGGGCTCTATCTGATGTGGCAGGCCTGCTAGGGGAAAGAAGTGGAATGGCCCTGGATCGGCCCGTGGGCCCGGCGCCAGATGGGGCGCTGGAGCGGGACTATAGCCGTCGTTCAGCGCATGTCAATCCCGTGAACGGAGGCGTCCTCGACATGGGGACGTGCCGGAGATCCGACGGGGACGCAGATCACTCCCGCTCCAGAACGAGCGCCCCGAGCGGCGGAAGGGTCAGCTCGATGGAGTGGGGCCGCCCGTGCTGACCGATGGCGTCGCTGTGGACAGCGCCCGCGTTGCCGACGTTGCTGCCGCCGTAGGCCTCGCTGTCGCTGTTGAGCCGCTCGCGCCACGCCCCCCCGCTCGGCGCCCCGATGCGGTAGTTCTCGCGGACGACCGGCGTAAAGTTGAGCACGAAGATCAGCGACTCGCCGTCGCCCACGCGCCGGTAGGTGAGAACGCTGTTCTCGCGGTCGTCGTACGAGATCCACTCGAACCCGTCTTCATGGTCGTTCCAGAGGGCCGGGGCGTTCTGGTAAAAGTGATTCAGGTCGCCGAGCCACTCCATGAGGCCCTCGTGCAGCGGCTCGTTGGTGAGCCACCACTCTAGCTCCTGGTCGTGATTCCACTCGTGGTACTGCCCAAACTCGCTGCCCATGAAGAGCAGTTTCTTCCCGGGGTGGCCGAACATGTGGGCGTAGAGGAGCCGCAGGTTGGCGGCCTTCTGCCAATCGTCGCCCGGCATTTTGCCCCAGAGCGAGTTTTTGCCGTGCACCACCTCGTCGTGGGAGAGGGGGAGCATGTACTGCTCCGAAAACGCCCAGCTGAGGGTCCACGTGAGGTCGCCGTGGTGGTGCTTGCGGTGCACGGGTTCCTTGCTCGCGTATTCGAGCGTGTCGTGCATCCAGCCCATGTTCCACTTGTAAAGGAAGCCGAGGCCGCCGTGCTCGGTGGGTGTGGTCACGCCCGGCCAGGCGGTGGACTCCTCCGCCAGCATGATCGCCTCCGGGTACTCGTCGTAGACGTGCTCGTTGGTGTCCTGGAGCAGGCTGATCGCCGCCAGGTTTTCGCGCCCGCCGTGAATGTTGGGGGCCCACCCGCCCTCTCGCGAGTAGTCGCGGTACAGCATGGAGGCCACCGCGTCGACCCGCAGGCCGTCCACGTGGTACTTGTCCATCCAGAAGAGGGCGTTGGAGAGGAGGAAGTTGCGCACGCCGTTCTTGCCAAAGTCGAACACGCGCGTGCCCCAGTCCGGATGCTCCCGCATGCGCGGGTCCTCGTACTCGAAGAGGTGCGAGCGGTCGAAGTAGGTGAGGCCCTGCGGATCAGTGGCGAAGTGGCCGGGCACCCAGTCCATGATGACGCCAATGCCGCGCTGATGGAGGGTGTCGATGAGGTGCATGAGGCCCTCCGGGTCGCCGTAGCGGAACGTGGGGGCGTAGTAGCCCAGGATTTGGTAGCCCCACGAGCCGTAGTACGGATGCTCGGCCAGGGGGAGGAACTCGACGTGCGTGAAGCCGAGGTTCTGGACGTGGTCGGCCAGCGGTCGTAGATGGAGAGCGGCCCGTCCAGCCCACTCGGGCCGTCGCGAGAGGTCATCCAGTCGTCGTCGTTCCACGAATAGGTGTCGAGGTCCCGGATGATGGCCGAGAGGCCCTCGTAGGTGTTCTGGGAGGGCGCCTCCATCTGAAAGGCGTAGGGATCGGTCCGGTCCACCCACTCGCCGTCGGCGTGGAGGTGGTACTTGTACTTTTGGCCCGGCTGGGCGCCCCGGACGTACCCCTCCCAGAGCCCGCCCTCGCGGCGCTCCAGCACGTCGGCGCCGAAGCTCCAGTCGTTGAAGTCGCCCGTCACTTCCACCCGCTCAGCGTTGGGGGCCCAGACGGCGAACCAGGTGCCCTGCTGATTGGGATGTGCCCCCAGTCGCTTGTAGCTGTGGGTGTGGGTGCCTTGCTTCCAGTAGTAGATGTCGTCGTCGGTGAGGTGGGGCATGGGGCGTTGGGGGTTGAGGGTTGAGCGTTGCGGGTGGAGGATTATGCTTCTGGGGAGGCCGTGGGGGCCTGCGCCCCGATGAGGCGTCGGAGGCCGTGGAGGGGGAGCCAGGCCCAGTCGGGGCGGTGGTTCAGCTCGTAGCGGACCTCGTACAGGGCCTTGTCGAAGAGGAAGGCCCAGAGGAACGAGTGGTGGGCGGGAGCGGCCGGCACGAACGGGGCATCCTCCGTGGTGTCGGCGTACGCGTTGAGGAAGGTCGTCTCGATCCAGTAGATCAGCGCATTGATCCAGGGCCGATAGTCCGGGTCGGTCTCCGCGTGGTCCTCCCACGCGGCGAGGATGGCGTACTCCAGGGACCGGATCATGCCCGCCACGTCGCGCAGCGCGTTCTCCCGCTTCCGGCGTTCTTCGAGGGGGCGAGCCGGTTCGCCCTCAAAGTCGAGAATGTAGACGTCTCCCTCTGCGCGGAGGAGTTGACCGAGGTGGTAGTCGCCGTGAATCCGGATGCGGTCGTGGTTGCCGGCGATGTCGTCGAGGTCGGTGATGCGTTCCTTCGCCCTGGTCCAAACCAACTCGGACGGCAGGTCCTCGGGGTTCAGGTGCGCCTGCCGGTCGAGGAGGGCGCGGGTTTCTTCAATCTCGGACCGGAGGCGCTGGCCCAGTTCTGCCCCGGCCTGGGCAGGAGCCTCTACCGGATGGAGGTCCTCGGCCTCCGCCTGGGAGAGGGCGTGGTGCATCTCGGCGGTGCGGACCCCGAGCGTGCGCGCGAATGAACACATCTCTGGGGCCACGTCTTCGAGCCACACCGGCACGGGTTGCGACTCGACCCGGCCGGCGGTCCAGTTGTCGGCCGCCGACGACCGGCCCGCGGCTCGCGCCTGTTCGCGGGGGAAGGGCGAGTTTTCGACCCGATCCAGGACCTGGGCTGTGGAGGCGAGGGCGTAGCTCCACGCGTCGGTCTCCACGTCGAGGGCCTCCTGAAAGACCCCGAGCGTGTACTGGCGGCGCTGGCGCTGGAAGGTGACGGTGCCGTGGAGCTGTGGTGCAAACGTGAAGCCAACATCCGTGAGGTGCTCAAGCAGCTCCTTTTCGGGATTGGGGCCCTCCTCCAGCCGCCGGTAGATTTTGGCAAAGTAATCACCGTTGATGATGGCCGACGTGTTGCTCTGCTCGCCGGTAAGCAGCTGAACGTCCTCCGGGTCGTCGTGCTTCGCTGCCTCGGACGGCTCGGCACTATACACGCCCTTCAGGGAGCGGCCCCGGCTGCCCGCTTGCCACCAGCGGAAGAGCGTGGCCCAAAACTCAGGATCGACGGTGGCATCGTGGACGAGTCGCCGCTCGCCGGTGTCGGCCACCGTCAGCCAGGCGAGCGCCGCGGTGGAGTGGTCGTCGAGGAGCGACGCGGCCTTCTCCTTCGGGGCGGCCATCAATGGAAGCATGTAGAATGAGTCTTCCTCTCGATGGCGCACCTTGAGCACCGAGAGGTACACGGCGGGCGCGCTCTGCAGGCGGACCGCGTCCTTCACCTCCACCGCCTCGATGACGTCCCCTTTGGCGCCGAACCAGCGCTGTTCCTTGATGAAGTCGGGCAGGAGGGATTCGAGCTGTTCGGGGCCGCGGCGCTGGGCCATCGTGGGCACCAGCAGGTTCTGCAGCCCCTCGGCCACCGGCAGCACGGGAT
>PXSX01000393.1:12574-22746 GCA_003022655.1 Bacteroidetes bacterium QH_1_64_81
GACACGTGGGCGGACTGGCTGAAGCGGGAGAGGTTGGCCACCACGAGAATCCGCTCGTCCTCGTGTTCGCGCAGGAACGCGAAGACGGCGGTGTTGTCGACCGATAATAGCTCGAAGGAGCCCCGCCCGAAGATCTCGCTGTGCTGCTGGCGGAGAGCGATGAGCCGGCGCATGAAGTGGAGCAGGGAGTGGGGATCGGCCTCCGCGTCCTCCACGTTGACGAACTCGTAGCTGTACTTTCCCCGATTGATGGGCGGCATAAACAGCTTGTGGTGCGGCGCCCGCGAGAAGCCGCCGTTCTTGTCGGGGCTCCACTGCATGGGCGTGCGCACGCTGTTGCGGTCGCCGAGGAAGGGGTCGTCCCCCATTCCGATCTCGTCGCCATAGTAGAGGATGGGACTGCCCTTGAGGCTAAACAGCAGCGCGTTCATGAGCTCGATGCGGCGGCGCTCGCCCTCCAGCAGCGGCGCGAGGCGACGACGGATGCCCACGTTAATGCGGAACCGGTCGTCGGCTGCGTACTCGTGGTACATGTAGTCGCGCTCCTCGTCGGTCACCATTTCGAGCGTCAGCTCGTCGTGGTTGCGAAGGAAGAAGGCCCACTGCGCATCGTCGGGGATGTCGCTGGTAAGGTCGAGCATCTCCACGAGCGGACGGCGGTTTTCGCGCCGGAGGGCCATGTAGAGGCGAGGCATGACGGGGAAGTTGAACGCCATCTGCACGCCCGTGCTCTTCCCCTCCGCGTCTTCACCGAAGTAGGGGAGCGTATCCTCGGGCCACTGGTTGGCTTCGGCCAGCAGCACCTTGCCGGGCCCGTAGCGCTCCTCCACGGCCGCCCGGAGCTCCTTCACATAGGCGATCGTCTCCGGAAGATTCTCGCTGTTGGTGCCCTCGCGCTCGAACAGGTACGGCACCGCGTCGAGCCGAAGGCCGTCCACGCCCATGTCGAACCAGAAAAACATGACCTCCTTCATCTTCTCCCGCACCGCGGGATTGTCGAAATTGAGGTCGGGCTGGTGGCTGAAGAAACGGTGCCAGTAGTACTTCTGCGCCTTGGGGTCCCAGGTCCAGTTCGAGTCCTCGGTGTCCGTGAAAATGACGCGCACGTCCTCGTACTTGTCGTCCGTCTCGCTCCACACGTACCAGTCGTGCTTGTCGGAGTCCGGGTCGCGCGCCTCCTGAAACCACGGGTGCTGGTCGGAGGTGTGGTTGAGCACCAGCTCGGTAATCACCCGCATGCCACGGGTGTGGGCGTCGTCGAGAAACGCCTGGAAGTCGTCAAGGTCGCCGTGGATGGGCAGCACCTTGAAGTAGTCGGACGTGTCGTAGCCGTCGTCCTTGAGCGGGCTCTCCAGAAAGGGGAGTAGCCAGAGGGTATTCACGCCCAGCGAGTCCAGGTAGGGCAGCTTCTCGCGGAGCCCCTGAAAGTCCCCGTAGCCGTCGTTGTTCGAGTCGTAAAAGCTGCGGACGTGCAGCTCGTAGATGACGGCGTCTTTGTACCAGTGGGGATCCGTGAGAAAGTCGTCGGGCATACGGCAGTGCGTTAGAACGTTGGTGCGTTGAACGTTGGCACGTTGGAAGATACAAGCACGCCGAACGTTCTAACGGTCAACGTTCCAACGCGCCAACGCGGTCAAGCGTGCACGGGCCGGTCGTAGGTAGGCGGGGTGGCCTCGCGGGAGCCGTCCCGATCGAGCCGAAAAATGTGAGCGGGGGTGTCGGGGGTAAGCTTCAAGTAATGGTGGGTGCCACGCCAGGTGTAGCGGGCGTCGTTGAGGAGGTCGTGGGCGGAGAAGGCCGAATCGTGAGGGAGACCGAGGTCCCCGAGCGGAAGCACCAGCTGGCCCTCGCACGAGTTGTGCGGGTCGAGGCTCACGACCACGACGACCAGATTGTCAGGGGTGTCTTTGCCGTAGGCAATCAGGTCCGGGTGCTGGGTGTCCAAGAACTGAATCGACCGCATCTGCTGGAGGGCGGGATTTTCTGTGCGGATGCGATTCTCCTCCTTGGCGTCCCGCTGCTGGTTGTCGACATGCTCGAAGGGCGGGCCGTAGACGCCATAGGCGCTCGACAGGGTGGCCGCAAGCACGAACCGGCTCTTGTGGGCCGGGCGGCCGCCGTGGACGAGCTCGTCGTGCAGGATGTCCGGCGTGTTGGGCCAGAAGTTGGGCCGAAAGTACTCGACGGCGTCGGTGTGAAACAGCTCCTCGCCGTATTCCTCGAGCGCCTCGGGCGTGTTGCGCCAGGCAAAATAGGTGTACGAGTTGTTGAAGCCGAGCTTGGCGAGATGGTACATGATTTTCGGCCGCGTAAAAGCCTCCGACAGGACGATCAGCTCGGGTGTTTCTTTGCGCAGTTCGCGCAGGCACCACTGCCAGAACGCGAACGGCTTGGTGTGCGGATTGTCGACACGGAAGGTGGTGACGCCGTGGTCGATCCAGTGCTCGAACACGCTCTTCAGCTCGTGCCAGAGCGCCGGCCACTCCTCGGTTTCGAAGTTGATGGGGTGGACGTCCTTGTACTTCTTCGGCGGGTTTTCGGCGTAACGGATGGACCCGTCCGGGCGGTGGTAGAACCACTCTGGGTGCTCTTCGACGTAGGGGTGGTCGGGGGAGCATTGAAAGGCAATGTCGATGGCCACGTCGAGCCCCAGCTCGTCGGCCCGCTCCACGAACCGGTCGAACGCCTCGATGCCGCCCAGCTCGGGGTGCACGCTCTTGTGCCCGCCCGTCGACCCGTCCTCCAGAGGGCCGCCGATGGCCCACGGACTGCCCGGGTCGCCCGGCCCGGCCTCCGGCGCGTCGTCTTTGCCTTTGCGGTTCGTTTTGCCGATGGGATGGACGGGGGGAAGGTAGACGATGTCGAAGCCCATCTCCTGGATGCGCGGCAGCCGCTCGGCGGCGTCGTCGAGCGTGGCGTGCTCATCGTCGTCGCGGACGGAGCGGGGAAAGAACTCGTACCAGGCACCGCTGCGGGCCCGCTTCGGGTCGACCAGCACCTCGTAGGTGGCGCTTCGCGTCTGCTGATGGTGGGGGGCGTGGCGCCGCACGAGCTCCGCAATCTCGTCGCCGAGGGCGGCCTGCTCGTTGCCGTTCTTGAAGGCGTCGACATGAGCCTCCAACAGCTCCCGGTCGTCGTCGGGGGCGTCTTCGGCGGCGTCTTCGAGGAGAGACACCCCGACCCTGAGCTCGCTCTCGATTTCGGCCTGCGACTCGCCGCCCTCCACCCGCCGCCGAAACTGGTCCTGCCACGTCCCGAACCGGTTGATCCAGGCCCGCACGCGGTAGAGGTAGCGCCCGATCTCCGACACCTCGAAGGCCCCAGTGTACTCGTCATTCTCGGCCGGAGGCATCCGGGTTATGTGTTCCGTGTCGTCGTCTTCGTGGCGGTAGACGAGCTCTACGGACAGGGCCTCGTGGCTGTCCACGATGACGCCCGCGGTCACGGCTACGCGCTCCCCGACCGCGCGCTTAATGGGCCACTCGCCCCCATCGACCGTCGGCGACACCGATGCAATGACGACGCGGGACCACGATTTGGGCATCGTGGAGGGGTGGGATGCAGCGGACGGCGGAGCGCTGGATGCGGACATGCTGGGGGAGGATCGAGAGTCGAGCAGAAAGGAACGTGAAGGGGCGGGATGGAAGCGCCAATGATGCTGGGCGGCCCGCAAATTTATCCTGCAGTACACGCTACACACTAGGGAACAGAAATCCCAACGTAGCTGTGATTCGGTGGGCGCATTTCATCGCGCGAATAACGGCCCGCGTTTTGCCCGACGTGACGACCGCGTTCGGGCCTGTGTCCTCGTGTCTTCTCACAGTGAGCGTTCGTCTATGAGTACGTCATCCCCCTCTGCGTCCACGAAGGAGGGTCAGGTTGGAAACGGTCTCCACGTTCGCCCGGGCAAGCCCTACCCGCGAGGGGCCACGTGGGATGGAATTGGGGTCAACTTTGCGCTGCACAGCGCCCACGCCGACCGGGTGGAGCTCCTGCTGTTCGACGACGCCGAGGACGCAGAGCCGGCCGTTACGTTCGAGTTGCCGGAGCAAACGGGTCCCGTCTGGCACGGCTACGTGATGAACGTGCGCCCCGGTCAGCTTTACGGCTACCGCGTCCACGGCCCTTACGATCCGGAGAACGGCCACCGGTTCAATCCCAATAAGGTGCTGCTCGACCCCTACGCCAAGGCCATCGGACGCCCCCTGCGCTGGGACGACAGCCTCTTCGGGTACGACGTAGAGGACGACGAGGAGGATCTCTCGTTCGATGCCCAGGACAGTGCGCCCTACGCGCCCCTCGGGGCCGTGGTGGAGGAGACCTTTGCCTGGGGCAACGACCAGTCGCCCGAGATTCCGTGGGAGGACACCATCATCTACGAGACCCACGTGAAGGGGATGACCGAGCAGCACCCCGAGGTGCCCGAGGCCCAACAGGGGACGTACCTGGGACTGGCCTGCGAGCCGGTCATCGACCACCTGAAAGACCTGGGCGTCACCACCGTGCAGCTGCTGCCCGTACACGCCAAGATGCACCGCCGGGAGCTGCTGGAAAAGGGCCTCCGCAACTACTGGGGCTACAATTCGCTGTCCTACTTTGCGCCGGAGCCCGAGTACGCGGCGAATGGGCCCGCGAGCGCCGTGCGCGACTTCAAGATGATGGTACGCGGCCTCCACGACGCGGGGCTAGAGGTGATCATCGACGTGGTGTATAACCACACCTGCGAGGGAAGCCACCTCGGCCCCACCCTTTCGTGGCGCGGCGTCGACAACCACACCTACTACAAGCTCAATCCCGACGACGAGCGCTACTACATGGACTACACGGGGACGGGCAACACGCTCGATCCCGGGGACTCCTACGTCCTACAGATGATCATGGACAGCCTGCGCTACTGGGTCACCGAGATGCACGTCGATGGCTTTCGGTTCGACCTCGCCTCGGCTCTGGCGCGGGAGCTCTACGATGTGGACATGCTTGGCTCCTTCTTCAAGGTGGTACAGCAAGACCCCGTGCTGAGCCAGGTCAAGCTCATCGCCGAGCCCTGGGACGTGGGGCCGGGCGGCTACCAGGTGGGCTCCTTTCCGTGGCAGTGGGCCGAGTGGAACGGGCGCTACCGCGATGCCATCCGCCGCTTCTGGCGCGGTGACCGCGGTCTCAACGGCGAGGTGGCCACCCGCATCGCCGGCTCCAGCGACCTCTACGAGCGCTCCGGCCGCCGCCCCTTCGCCTCCATCAACTTCGTGACCGCCCACGACGGCTTTACGCTGCAGGACCTCGTCAGCTACGAGGAGAAGCACAACGAGGAAAACAGGGAGGGCAACGAGGACGGCCACGACGAGAACTACTCCACGAACTGCGGGGTGGAGGGGCCCACCGACGACCCGTCCGTCACCGAATGTCGGGAACGGCGCAAGCGAAGCCTGATGGCCACCCTGCTGCTGTCGCAGGGCGTCCCCATGATTCTGGGGGGCGACGAGCTGTCCCGCACCCGCCGGGGCAACAACAATCCCTACTGCCAGGACAATGAGATTAGCTGGTACGACTGGGAGCTCGACGAGCGGGAGGAGAAGTTTCTGGCATTTGTGCAGCGGCTCACCAAGTTTCGGAAGGAGCACCCGAGCTTTCGACGGCGGCACTTTCTGGACCCGGCCGACGAGTCGGACGGCACGGGCGACGTGCTCTGGTGGCACCCCGACGGCCGCGAGATGACGAACGACGACTGGCACGACGACGACCTACGGGCCTTCGGCTACCTGCTCCGCGGCCTCGATCTGGCGCCCGACGTGCAGGGGCGTCCTCGCCGCGACGACTCGTTTCTGGTGCTCATGAATCAGGGCGATGCGCCCGTTGAGATGGAGCTTCCCACGGAGACCAACGAGCTCGAGGACGTCCACTGTGCGGCCTGGCACATCGTGCCCGAATTGGCCGGAGACCTCAACGGCGCCGGGCCGTTCGATCCGGGGGGCGTGCTGACCCTGCGGCCCCATCGGGTGCTGGCCCTGCGGGCGGAGCGGTAGGGATGGGGGAGGACGTGTGGAAGTGTGGAGGGAGGGGAGGCGCGTGCAGTTTGACGGGGTCCTTTCGTTCACGGCGCAGCAGCTCTCTTGTGACCTCCAGTCGATCAGTCGTTGTCAAGAGTATCGAGCGGGCTCTGCACGTCTTGACCGTTCTGCTCCAGGACGTGAACGTACTGCATGGTGGTGCGCAGCTGCTCGTGCCCGAGTAGCTTCTGGATGGTGCGCACGTCGGTGCCGTCCTGCAGCAGGTGTGTGGCAAAAGAGTGGCGGAGCGTGTGGCAGGTGGCGTGCTTCTCGATCTCCGCCGCGTCGGCCGCGTTTTTGACGGCCCGCTGCACCGCCGAGTCCGAGCGGTGGTGGCGCCGGACGGCCCCACTGCGCGGGTCTTCCGAGAGCTGCGTGGAGGGGAAGACGTACTGCCAGCGCCACTCGGTGGCGGCGTTTGGGTACTTCTCCGCGAGGGCGTCGGGCAGGTAGACGCCGCCCACCCCTTCGGCGCGGTCCTCCTCGTGCTGGGCCTTCACCGTCTGCAGGTGGCGTTGGAGCGGAGCGTGGAGGCGCTCGGGGTGCACCGTCGTCCGGTCCTTCCTGCCCTTGCCGTCCCGCACGTGGATGCGATCGTGGTCGAAATCCAGCTCCTTGATCCGCAGGGCGGAGCGCCTCCGACAGCCGCAATCCACCCCCATACAGGAGGAGAGCGACAAGCCGATTCGGGCCGGGGGAGAGGGCCGCAAAGAGGTGCCGCACCTCGGTGCGGGAGAGCACCGTGGGGAGGCGTTTGGGCCGGTCGGCGCGGTCGAGCGGCCCAAGGTCGCCGAGCTCGATCCCGAGCACCTGTTCGTAGAGGAAGAGGAGGGCATTGAGGGCCTGGTTCTGGGTCGAGGCGGCCACGTTGCGGTCCGACGCCAGGTGGTTCAGAAAGGCCCGGATGTCGTCTTCGTCGAGGTGGCGGGGATGGGTGGTGTCGTGGAAGCGAACGAAGCGGGTGACCCGGCGGGCGTACGCCTTTTCCGTGTGATAACTGTACTGGCGGCGCCGGCAGACCTGCCGCACCTGGTCGAGAAGCTTGGGCGACTGACTTGGAGTGCCGGACATGAGGAAGGAGATGCCCTTCCGGAAGGTTTTGAAGACTATAAATAAGATCGACAATATTACTGAATATATCAAACGGTTGACATATTCCGCGAGTCTAACCAGTTTGACATATGCACAGAGGCTCTCGTAGAACCCGCTGGATTTCGATGGGTTGAAAGATGTGGGATGTGGATATCCTGAGCACCTTCATATAATTACAAGATATGCGCTACCGTCGCTACGCTCCCTCCGCGCATATCGGGGCGAGCTGACTCCGTCACGCGGGGGAATGCTCCGGTGGCTCGTCCCTTCGGTCCTTCCGCGACGCTCCGCATATCCCCCGCTGGACCTGACGCAACCTGCCTCCGCGATGCAGGCATCGCTTCGGCAGAACGCGCAGGTCAGCTCGCCCCGTTATATCGATCCTTCGGCACGCCGATTTTGATTCATATAACCTCCAGGCGACTCTGCAGCGCAGAAATTGAAGAGAAGTACGTTGTTTGCCCTTCTTGTGACCGGCGAATACGGTGCGAGGAGTGTGACGAATTACTCCTGGCGGGAAAGGACAAATGCTATGTTTGTGGTGAGCCAATTCGTACTGACCATGACCAGGGTCAAGGAACCAATACCTTTCATGTTGAAGAAGAGAGGGATGAGGATTCATTTCATCGCAGCATTGACATTGAAGTGTCAGACGAGGGCATTCAAGAAGCAGCACGAATAGCGAATCATTTCTTTTGGCGCGGGACAAAGAGAGAAATTCCAACACCAGAGGACGAGGAAAATGTCCCAGAGGCAATCCCTCCTGAAGCAGAAGTATCTGATACTGAGGTGGAAGAAGACGATTCCGAACCCCCAAATGATGTTCACAGTGACCAGGATGGGGCTGGAGAATCTGCCGTGCCACAAGAGGGTGAGCCCTCCGAGATAGAGACATCCCGTAAGTCTGATATTGATATAAGAAAGATAGATTATAACTACGAGAAAGTGATGCTTTCACTATTTGATCTAACCGAGCGGGAGGATGGTGACGATGCAGTGCCTCCAATAGAGTTTTATAAGCACCTGGAAGAGGCCTATGGTAGGAATAGCCTAAGCAAGAAAGATGTTAGGGCAGCTATATCTCAGACTAACTACAGAGGAAAGTACTTTGATAAGACAGACAACGGAGAATATTATTTAACAGTGAAGGGTGCAGATAATGTCAAGTCTTGGATAAATGATGGATATGGAGATGAAGAATAGTAATGTCAATAGAGAAGTTCAAAGTAGTCAATTCAATTTCTCCACCACTTCCAGGGCATTTAGTGGAGAGCATGATCGAGGAGTATCAAGATATAAAGCAAAAGTATCTTCTAGGATACCTTGGTCCGTCGGAGCTGAATGCTGGAAGGTTTTGTGAGTGTGTTCTGCGTATAATCGAAGATCTAGACCAAGGTAGCTACACGCCGATGGGTGACGATTTAGATACGAGAAAGGTAATAAGAAGGGTGGAGAATAACACTAACCTACCTGATGGAGTTAGACTTTATATTCCTCGCCTATGCCGTGTCCTCTTGGATGTAAGGAATAGTCGAGATGTCGCACATGTTGAAGAAGAGGTAAGCCCAAATCTCTCGGATTCCCTTCTGGTCAGTCAAGGAGCCGACTGGATATTAACGGAACTGATCAGAAACTATTACCCCTCTTCAATATCTGTTGACGAGGCTCAATCAATCGTTGACTCGATCAACGAAACAGAGGTGCCCGTAGTCCAAGATGTAGGTGGGTTCTTAAGAGTGTTAAACCCTGATATGCCTTACAAAGAGCAGGTATTAGCAATTCTTCACCATCAACATCCATCTCCTGTTTCCGACCAAGATTTAATCGACTATACAGGATATAAAAATAGTACTAGGATGAAAAACAATCTGCTTCCTGATATACACAGAGAGTCACTTATTCATTATTCTAATGGCGAGTGTGAAATATTAAGACGCGGGATAGTTCACGTTGAGGAGAATATAGATCTTGATATGAGGGTATAATTACATATTATGCTCTATGCGGTAGAGAGGTATAACACATCGCTACACCTGACGAAAAGAGGAGGCCAATTGGTTTCGCTTGAGCATCAGCACCTCCATTGCTTTTAACAATGGTAGTGCCGCGACTTTTCGCAGGTGAGTTTCCCGTTATACGCACCACACAAGTCGTCCCCATTCCACTCACTCGAAACCACCGCATTTCATGAATGAGGAAATAATTCTTGAGTCAGACACAGGCGAATTTACCTTGACGACGCACAAGGTGCGCTTGACGGCTCGCCAATTTGGACAGGCGAGCGTAAAAAGCATCATGCTGCAAGAACTCACTGGCTGCGAAATCAGGTACGTGAGCAAGCCGTGGCTTTTGGTTTTAGCTGCTATCGCCTTTATCGGCGGACTGCTGATCGGCAACGAGTCAGCTGTGACACTTGGAGTCGTCGTTGCCGTTGCAGCGGTGGCAGCTTATTTCAAATTCCGTCATCAAGCGGTGGTGTTGTCGTCTCCGAGCGTCAAGCTGAACTTGAGTCTGAAAGGAATGAGTCTGGACAGCGCGGTAGACATGATAGACAAGGTGGAGTCGGCCAAGCACGAGCGAATGACTTTGGGTCAGAAAAGACCAGCTTCCTCGAATGCGTAAAGGTACGTATAACCCATCGTTGCACCTGACGGTGGGCGTGTCGGCGTCGACCGCCGCGGTTACCTTATCGTAACGTTTTGCTAAATTTCAGAAGCAGTGCCAGCGAACCCACCGCAGGTGAACTCGATCGTTATGCCTCCGCCACTGAACTGATGGTCGAATGGTGCGTTTTGACTGATGTACGTTCTCACCAGCTAACGAGCGCGGATTCCGATGAAAGTGACGATCGATCTCCCCGACCGGTTTGGAGATATTGACGAGACATATGCCCGGGAGGCCCTCGTGGCTACGCTTTACAGCAATGGCAAGCTTTCCGGGCGTGAAGCACGGCAAATTTTGGGGATGAGCCGGCGCGACTTCGAGGATATGTTGCCGCGTTACGGATTTTCCGTGCTGGTCGACAGTGAGGAAAAC
>PXSX01000394.1 GCA_003022655.1 Bacteroidetes bacterium QH_1_64_81
CGTGGGGCACCTGACGCAGGACGACCTGGTGGACCCTGGGGGCGAGGACAAGATGCAGCAGGCGCTGGAGCGAGAGGGCGAGCGCTTCGCCAACATCTACGACTTGGCCCGCCACTACACCGAGGCGTTTTTGGAGGACTGGCGTGCCCTCAATCTGCGGAAGCCGGAGGTGCGCCCTCGTGCGACGGAGCACGTCACCGATCAGTTGGAGGCCGTCATTGCGCTCGTTGAGAAGGATCATGCCTACACGACCGATCAGGGCGTGTACTTCTCCGTCGAGAGTGCCGACGACTACGGCCATCTCAGCGGCAACACCGAGGCGCAGCAGCTGCAGGCCTCCGAACGCGACGTGGTGGAGGACCCGGACAAGCGCGATCCGCGCGACTTTGCGCTCTGGAAGTACGACCCCGACCACCTCATGCACTGGCACAGCCCGTGGGGCTGGGGCTATCCGGGCTGGCACATCGAGTGCTCAGTGATGGGGATGCAGTATCTCGGCGACCGGTTCGACCTCCACACCGGCGGCGAGGACCTCATCTTTCCCCACCATGAGTGCGAGATTGCCCAGAATCAGTCGCTGGCCGGTCACCGCGTCATTAACTACTGGGTGCACACGCGCTTCCTACAGGTGGAGGGCGAGAAGATGTCGAAGTCGAAAGGCAACTTCTACACCGTCCGCGACCTGATTCAGCCGGGCCCCGAGGACGACCACGTACCCGCGTCGGTGCGGGACCAGGGGGGCATCGATCCGCTGGCCCTCCGCTACGCCCTGATGCAGGGGCAGTACCGCAAGCCGTTCAACTTTACGCTCGACACCCTCCACACCGCCGCCCGCCACGTGCAGCGCTACCAGGACGCGGTTGAGCGCGTGGAGGCGGCCTTGGCGGCGGACGCCGACGGCCCCAACGAGCTCGGCGATCGGCTTGGCGACATCTACGACCGCACTCTCGAGGCAATGTGCGATGACCTCAACACACCCGCCGCCACCGCCGCCGCGCTGGAGGGCGTGAAGGCCATCGAGCAGACAGACCGTCTCAGCGGGGCGTCGGCCCGGAGCGCCCGCACCTGGCTCGACCGGACCAACGCCCTGCTCGGGATCATCGAGTCCACATTTGAGGCCGATGAGCAGACCGATACGGCCTCGGAAACGGACCTCGCGTCGGACTCCCTTGCCGACTCTATTGACGAACTCTTGGCGGACCGCGAGGCCGCACGCCGCGACGGCGAGTACGCCCGGGCCGATGCCATTCGCGACACGCTCGAAGCCCTGGGCATCGAGGTGATGGATCGCCCCGAAGGGCCCGAGTGGCGACGGAAGGTAGAGCTGGGATGAGTGAAGCGTGACCCGTGAGGCGTGAGAGAGATCTCGTCCACCCGTCGCGCATCACGAGTCACGCATCACGTCTCGCGATTCATGCATCACTCCCACACCCATGAGTTCTTCTCCTGATTACGAGCTTCCCATCCGACCGAGGCGACTCCGATCGACGAAAAACATCCGCCGCATGGCGCGGGAGACCCGGCTGTCGACGGACAATCTCATCGCGCCGCAGTTCGTGATGGACGGGGAGAACGAGCACGAAGAGGTCTCCTCCATGCCGGGGGTATACCGCCATACGATCGATCGCCTCGTCGACCACGCCGAGACGCTCCACGACCTCGGCATCCCCGCCGTCGCCCTCTTTCCGGCCCTCCCCGATCCTCTGAAAACCCCGGACGCCGAGCACGCCCTCGACCCCGACCACCTCTACCCGAATGCCATCCGGGCCCTCAAGGACGCGGTGCCAGAGCTGATGGTGATTACGGACACGGCGCTCGACCCCTACAACGCAGACGGCCACGACGGCATCGTCCGCGACGGCCGCATCGACAACGACGCCACCATTCAGGTGATGTGTCAGATGGCAATCCTTCACGCCGAGGCCGGCGCCGACATCATCGCCCCCTCCGACATGATGGACGGGCGCGTCGGGGCAATTCGCGACGCCCTCGACTCGTCCGGCCACACGGACGTGCGACGCCCTCGACTCGGCACCCAAATCTGAAGCTGAGGCGCCGGAGAAAGAGATTCCCGACGACAAGGACACCTATCAAATGGATCCCGCCAACGGCGAGGAGGCCGTCCGCGAGCTCAGGCTCGATCTCGATGAGGGGGCGGACATGGTGATGGTGAAGCCGGCCCTCCCCTATCTCGACGTGATCCACCGCGTGCAGGTCCACAGCGACGTGCCGGTGGCCGCCTACAACGTGAGCGGCGAGTACGCCATGATTAAGGCCGCCGCCCAAAACGGCTGGCTCGACGGCAAAGCCTGCGCGATGGAGGCGCTCACCGGGATCCGCCGCGCCGGCGCCGATCTCATTCTCACGTACTTTGCCGAGGACGCCGCTCGGCAATGGAGGCGCTCACCGGGATCCGCCGCGCCGGCGCCGATCTCATTCTCACGTACTTTGCCGAGGACGCCGCTCGGCACTGGCTGGATGCGTGAGGAGTGCGAATCGGGAGGTGCGAGTCCTACAGTTGAGACCTCTGTGCCGCTCCCCAATCCGCGATCGACTGCCGTAACGAATTTGCTCGCGCCAGCGAATCATTTCCAGAGCTTCACGCCACCACCTTTACCCCACTCCGCCTACCTCCTATCTTCGTCTGATGGTCTATACCTCATATTTTGTACTCCAAATTTCACACCCAAGCGAATGAAAGTTGAGATCAGCCACATCGACTACAGCGACCTCTCCGGCGGGCTCGTCCGCATGATGGACCGGTTCAAGGAAGAAGGCACCCTGACCGGCGACATTGAAGACGACGACCGACTCCGCGAGGACCCCAACGCTGCTTTGCTTGGCCTCCTCTACGATCAGCGCGTCCGTGCCGAGTCGGCCTTTACCGGTCCTCTCCGCCTCAAGGACCGTCTTGGCCACCTCGACATGGAA
>PXSX01000395.1:0-1993 GCA_003022655.1 Bacteroidetes bacterium QH_1_64_81
CATGGCAATCGAAACCCTCGACATCGACGAGCTGGCCAACCGAACCGGCAATCTTTACGAAACGGTGGCCATCCTGTCGAAGCGCTCGCGGCAGGTGGCCTCCGACACGCGGTCGGAGCTCGACGAAGAGCTGTCCTACTTCGAAGGCTTCGGCCCGGAGATGGAGGACGCTCGCATGCAGGAGGAGCAGGCGAAGGTCTCCCTCGAGTACGAGAAGAAGCCCGAACCGACGGAGATCGCGATCGATGAATTTCTCGAAGACAAGATTTACTACCGGAAGCCCGACGAGTAGTCCTTCTGGGGCCGGGGTGCAAGTCCGCTCCGCCGTTCCGGAAGGAATCGTCCTGGGAATTTTTCGAGTCCGGCTGGCGATGGGCCGCCCTGTTCTGCCCTTGGCCGCAGGACGGGCGGGGTCGCCGACCGGGTTTTCTGTTCCGGTCGCCTGTCCTCCTGACCGTCCCGTTCCATGAGTGCCTCCCTCCCCGATCTGTCTGGGCGTCACGTGGTGCTGGGCGTCACGGGCAGCATCGCGGCGTACAAGTCCGCACCGCTCGTGCGGCTGCTGAAGAAGGCCGGGGCCGAGGTGCAGGTGCTGATGACGCCCGGCGCCGAGCGCTTCGTTTCGCCGCTCACGCTCGGGACGCTGTCGGAAAAGGAGGTGCTCACGGAAATCTTTCCGGAGAACGAGGACGGGTCGTGGACGAAGCACGTGACCCTCGGTCAGTGGGCGGACCTCTTCGTCGTCGCCCCCGCCACGGCCCAGACGATCGCCAAGCTGGCCCACGGCTTCTGCGACTCGATGCTCACGGCCACGGCCCTCTCAGCGCGCTGTCCGCTGCTGGTGTGCCCGGCGATGGATCGGGACATGTACCATCACGCCGCCACCCAGGACAACCTGGAGCGGCTCCGCGAGATCGGCTACGCGGTGATGCCCGCCGAGCACGGCGAGCTCGCGAGTGGGCTCGTGGGGAAAGGCCGGATGCCGGAGCCCGAGGCCATCCTGGAGCGCGGGGCCGAGATGATGGGCGACGAGCACAAACCCGCCGCGGACCGCGCCTCTGATTCCGACACCTCTCCCCTCACCGACACCGAGGTGCTCGTCACCGCCGGCCCCACCCGAGAGCCGCTTGATCCGGTTCGCGTCCTCACGAATCCGTCGACCGGCACGATGGGCTACGCGCTGGCCGAGGCGGCGGCGCAGCGCGGCGCATCGGTGACCCTGGTGACGGGGCCGACGACCCTTTCTCCTCCCTCAGGCGTCGAGGAGATTCAGGTGCAGACGGCCGAGGAGATGAATGAGGCCGTGCAGGCGCGGCGCGAGACCGCCGACTACGTCTTCATGGCGGCCGCCGTGGCCGACTACACGCCCGCCGACCCATCGTCGACGAAGCGTAAGAAGGAAGACAAAGACGAGGATCTCGCCTTGCACCTCCGCCGGACCCCCGATATTCTGAAGATGCTCGGCGCGCACAAGCGACCGGACCAGGTGCTCATCGGCTTTGCGCTGGAGACGGACGACGCCCTCGAGAACGCGCGGCACAAGCTGGAGGAGAAGAACCTCGACTGGATTGCAGTGAACAACCCGACGGAGGAGGGCGCCGGCTTCGGCCCCACAAACAGGGTGACGCTCCTCCGGCGCAACGGCCCGGCCGAGGAGCTGCCGCTCATGCCCAAAGCCGACCTGGCAGAGGTCCTCCTCGACCGCGTCCTGATGAGCCACCAAGAACAGGGCTGAGGATTCCCTGCAGCACGACACGCGGCCACGCGTCGCTGCGCTGCTTCTCCTTGCCTTCGGCCCGGCCGAAAAGCTCCCATCCTCTTCCCCCTTACCTCTTTCCACTCGATGAAAACCCTTCTCCGCGAGCTACGAACCATTATCGAGCACGAGCGCGCGCTCCGCGGAGATCTCCTTCCCTTGACAACAGCGGCTCCAAAAGAAGCGACATCTTCCTCCCCGCAGTCCGAACCCGACGACGCGGCAACCCCTACCTCC
>PXSX01000395.1:2050-4173 GCA_003022655.1 Bacteroidetes bacterium QH_1_64_81
TACAAAGACGCCGAGACCTTAGAGGAGGTGGAGCAGTCCCTCGCCGACACCGTGCTCGTCCCCATCGACGAGGAGCGCGAGAATCCGGTCTTCGGCGTCGGCGACCCGGAGGCCGACCTCATCATCATCGGCGAGGCACCCGGGCGCGACGAGGACAAAGAGGGCGAGCCGTTCGTGGGCCGGGCCGGGAAGCTCCTCGACAAGATCCTCGACGCCATCGACTTCGAGCGCGAGGAGGTGTACATCACCAACATTTTGAAGAGCCGGCCGCCACGAAACCGGAATCCGAAGGCGGCGGAGATCGACGCACACCTCCCCATCCTCTACAAGCAAATCGGGCTCATCCGGCCCAAGATCATCCTCGCCGTCGGCAAGGTGGCCGGCAACACACTGCTGGACCGCAGCTCGTCGCTCTCCAATCTGCGGGATCAGGAGCACGACTTCTACGGCATCCCCCTGATGGTGACCTACCACCCGGCGGCGCTCCTCCGTAATTCCCAGTGGAAGCGGCCCACCTGGGAGGACGTGAAGCTGCTCCGCACCCGCTACGATCAGCTGACGGACGAAACCTGACGGGCCCCGTATCGGTCTTCTTTTCGGAGACGATGCCCCCTGTTCGGTACTCCTTCGAGGCGAGTGCTGCGCGCCTCTCGGTCCAAGCCCTCAGTGCTCCGTTCATGGCTGACAGCGATGATTCGCAACGGCTCAATATTGACGAGTCCTCCCGCTCGTCCTATCCCCTCGAGAAGATGCGGGGCGGGCAGAGCAAGCAGCAGCGGGAGGAGGCCGAGGCGGTCCACAAGCAATCGGGCCGCGTGCCGCCCCAGGCCGTCGACGTGGAGAAGTCGGTGCTCGGGGCCATGCTCATCGAGCGGGAGGCCATCCCGCAGGTCATCGAGATCCTTCCGCCGGAGGCCTTCTACGACGGCAAGCATCAGAAAATCTACGAGGCCGTCCAGGACCTCTTCGAGCGGGGCAATCCGGTCGATCTCGTCACGCTAACCGAGGAGCTCCGGCGCCGCGACCAGCTCGAAGACATTGGCGGCGCCTACTACCTGACCGATCTCACCACGGAGGTCGCCTCGGCCGCCAACGTGGAGTACCACTCCCGCATTATCGCGGAGAAGTCGCTGCTCCGCAAGATGATCGAGACGATGACGACGGTCGTGCGCAAGGCGTACGACCCGGGAGCCGACGCCTTTGAGCTGCTCGACGAGGCGGAGAGCAAGATCTTCCGGATCTCGGACAACCAGCTCCGCAAGGCCGCTGCGCCGATGAACGAAGTGGTGAAGGACACCCTGGAGCGCCTCGAAACCATCCACGACCAGGACACCGGCATCACGGGCGTGCCCAGCGGCTTCCCGAAGCTCGACGACCTGACGAGCGGGTGGCAGGACTCCGACCTCATCATCATCGCGGCGAGGCCCTCCATGGGCAAAACTGCATTTTCTTTGGCATCTGCCCAAAACGCCGCGACGCACCCCGAGCGGTCCACGGGCGTGGCGGTCTTCTCGCTGGAGATGGGCGCGCAGCAGCTCGCCCAGCGCATGCTCACCTCGCAGGCCCGCGTGGACGCCCACAAGGCGCGCACGGGCCGCATGAAAGACGACGACTGGCAGCGACTGGCCCGGGCGGCCGGTAGCCTCAGCGAGGCAGAAATCAGCATTCATGCTGCTCCTCGACTCAGCATTTCTGAACTGAAGGAGGAAGCGAGAGCTCTCGTTCGTCGGTCAAACATTGGGCTCATCACCGTCGATGCACTGGACCAGCTTTCTATCGATTCAGAGTCCTATGGGGGTTATAGACAATTTGAACTTCGCGACATCGTCAGGGAACTAAAGTCTTTAGCAGGAGAGCTCAATGTGCCCGTTATAGTAACCTCTAGATTGTCCAGGGGAGTTGAGAACAGAGGTGGAGACAAACGCCCGCGCCTAATAGATCTACCGAAGAGCGATGGTGCTTTGGAAAGCGAAACGGACATGGTGGCATTCATCTATCGCGCTGAGCGCTACGGAATTACGGTTGACGAGCAGGGCAACTCCACCGAGGGCATCGCCGAGATTATCGTCGAGAAGCAGCGCAACGGCCCCATCGGATCCGTCGAGCTCGCCTTCGTGAAGCAG
>PXSX01000396.1 GCA_003022655.1 Bacteroidetes bacterium QH_1_64_81
CAGCAGCTCGAACGGGCGCACGGACGACACGATGATCTCGACGACGCGGTTGCTCTTCTCCTCGATCACGCCCTGCATCACGTACTGCCCGTAGACGAACACCGCAAAGTAGATGATGAATGCCATCGCATATCCGATGGCGGTGTAGGCGAAGGTATGGTCCGCTCCCGTGCCCTCCTCCTGGAGCGTGCGGCTCTCCACAGTGACGTCCGACTCAAGAATGGAGAGGACGCTCGTCGTGGCGTCGGCGGCGCGGAGGCGCTGCTGTTGCACGACGCGGCCGACGCGATCGTCGATCTGAATCTGATCGGTGAGTCCACCGCCCTGCGTGGAATAGTAGGTTGCACTGCCCGTGTCCGCAAGCAGCGAGCTGGGCAGAAGGAGGGAGCCGTCGTACGTGCCGGCGCGGACGGCGGCCTGCACCGAGTCAATCGGCCGGTCGACGGGGCGAAACCGGAGTTGCTCGTCGCTGGCGGCGGCGAGGGAGTCGGCCAGTTGTCCGCCCGTCTGGTCCACGACGGCGACCGTCTTCTGGCTACTTTGCTCGGCCAGGTAGCCGAGAAGGGCCGGGGCCGCCGCGACCAGGACGAAGCCGAAGGGTACAAGAAGAGTCGCCAGGATGAACGCCGTCGACCGCACGCGGCGCCGGTACTCGCTGCGAATGATGAGCCATATTTTATGGAAGGATATCTTCATCCTGACGGCGAAAGGGGATTGGATGCGCGGGAAGCGAGACGAGCGAGTTTACGCCGTCGCGACGGACTGCTTCTGCAGGCGCTCCGCCTCGGCCTCCCCGACGGTGTCGACGAAAATCTCATTCAGGGGCGGCGCCACTCGCTCGTAGCGGTACACGTCGTCGGTGCGATCGAGAGCGAGGTCCAGAACCGTGCGGGCGTCGGTGTCATCTGCGAGGGTGAGCTCGGCGCGGTGGGCACTCCGGGTGTTTACGCGCACCCGCCCGGCCCTCGCCAGCTCGTCGATGAACGTGTCGGGCCCATCGAACTCCAGCACCAGCGTGTTCGTGCCGAACTGCTCCTTGATGTCGCGCAGGGCCCCCTGGAGCACCACCTCGCCGCCCGCCATGAGACAGATGTCGTCGCAGAGCTGCTCCACCTGCTCCATGCGGTGGGAGGCAAACAGGATGGTGCGGTCCTCGCGGCGCAGCTCCAGGATGATGTCGCGCAGGAGGTCGGCGTTGATGGGGTCGAGGCCGCTGAAGGGCTCGTCGAAGATGAGGAGCGACGGGTCGTGCAGCAGCGTGGCGATGAACTGGATCTTCTGCTGCATGCCCTTCGAGAGCTCCTCTGTTTTCATGTCGGCCCAGTCGGTGGCGTCGAAGCGGTCGAGCCAATAGTCCGCCTGCTCTGCGGCGTCGGCTCGCGAGAGTCCCTTCAAGGTGCCGAGATAGACGAGCTGCTCCTTCACGCGAAGGCGGTCGTAGAGCCCCGACTCCTCGGGCAGATACCCCATCCGCTGCTGGCTCCACGGCCCCACCTCGCGCCCGTCGTACCGGACCGTCCCGGCGTCGGGCACGGCGATGTACGTGATCATCCGGATTGTCGAGGTCTTGCCCGCTCCGTTGGGCCCGAGGAGACCGAGGATGCGACCGGGCTCGGCCTCGAACGACACGTCGTCCACCGCCAGCGTGTCGCCGTAGCGCTTCGTCACGTCCGACACGTTGAGGTGCGCCATGGGGAAACGGGGACTTCTCTGTGGAGGGGAGAGGCGCTCTAAAACCGAGGACGCCAGGACGACGGGGGAAGTCGCGGTGGGAACCAGCCCCATTGCCGCGCAGGGCCACCGCGGTGCTACAGCTCGTCCATCTTCTCCGGCGGAATGCCGATCAGGTACCGCTGCTCGATGATTTCCTCGTGCACGTCGAAGAGGCCGGTGCCGCGGAAGTCCACGGCGATGTCGGAGCCGTTGATGCGCTTGACCTCGCCGATGCCGTAGTACGACGGCTGGGGGCCGTAGTAGACGAGCTG
>PXSX01000397.1 GCA_003022655.1 Bacteroidetes bacterium QH_1_64_81
CTCGTAAGGGGTTCCTTCCTTCGGTTTGTGATTGGTTATCGTGTGCCGAGGAAGGAACCTCTTTCTTTTGGAAGTTTCAACTAGCGGAAGGTAATCACCCAGGGGGGCGTCCTCGGACGTAATGCAAACGGGTGGGACGAGCGGGAGCGGCAGTGGCGGCGTCACTCCTTGTCGGCCTCGCGGGGAAGCCGCACGGTGAAGCAGGTGCCCACGCCCGGTTCGGTCTCCACCTCGATCGTGCCGCCCATCTGGTTGACCACGCGCTTCGTAACCGCTAATCCCAAACCGGTGCCTTCGTACTCTCGGCTCGTGCCCTCCGAGGCCTGCCGGAACGGCTCGAAGAGCGTCGGGACCTGCTCCGGGTCCATCCCGATGCCGGTGTCCTCCACCTCGAGCACGGACGCTTCGTCGTCCCGCCGAGTGCGCACCTGCACCTGTCCGCCCTCCTCAGTGTACTTGATGGCGTTAGACACCAGATTGCGCAGCACGACCTGGAGGCCACCTTCATTGGCCCAGGCCGGAACCGGGTTCGCCTCCACGCGAAGGTCGACGGCCGCATCGTCGGCTCGGGGCCGGAACTGCTGGGCAAGCTCCTCGACCTGAACAGCCAGGTCGACCGTCTCCAGGGTCAGTTGCGCCTCCCCGGCCTCCACTTCGAGAGGTTCAAGACCGCGTTAAGGGTGTCCAGAAGGTGCCGCCCACTTTCCTCGATCAGGCCCGCAAAGCGGGGCACGGGGCCCTCCGCATCTGCCTCCACCTCGTCGCCGATCGCCTCGGCGAAACCGATGATGGAGGTTAGCGGCGTGCGGATCTCATGGCTCATGTTGGCGAGGAAGGCCGATTTCATCCGGCTGGCATTCTCGGCCTCCTCCTTGGCCCGAAGGAGCTCCTGCGCCCGTTGCTTCCGCTCGGTAATGTCGGTCTGGATGCCGAGCAGCCGCTGAGGACTTCCGTCGTCGTACTTGACGATGCCGCGGCACTGAATCCAGCGCTGCGTCCCGTCCGGCCGCTGGATGCGGAAGTCCACCTGGTAGGGCTTTCCGGTCTCGATGGCCCTCCGGGTCCGTTTCTCCACGGTGTCGATGTCGTCGGCGTGAATGTGGCCCAGAAACGCCTCGTAGGTGCCGGGGAACGTGCCAGACTCGTAGCCGAAGAGATGCTCGCACGCCTCGTCGAAAAACACCGCGTCCGTGTCGAGATTCCACTCCCAGAACCCCGTGTTGGTGGCCTCCAGGGCCAGTTGCAGGCGGGTCGTCAGCTTTTCGAGCTCGCGCTCGTATCGCTTCTTTTCGGTGATGTCGGTGTAGATGGCGTAGAACTCCGGCGGGCCGTCCGCTGGGGTGCGCCCAGCGGCCTGAAGCTGAAAATCACGCGGCCCGTCCGCAGCAGCCCGTCGCACCTCCGTTTGCAGCGATTCGTTCTCCAGGAGACGGCGGTCGATCTCAGTGGCTTGTTCCCGGTTCTCCCCCGGCAGGTCGCCGTCCGGCAGGAGCAATTCGTTGACGTTCTCCCCCTCAACGCTGGCGGCCTCGACCCCAAACACATCCTCGAAGGCATTATTCGCGTCGGCAATGAGCGGTCCCTCGGCCTCCACGGTGCAACGCATCACGGGCGTGGGGAGGCTTTCGAACAACATCTCGAACCGGTCCCGTTCCTTCCGCAGGGCCCGCTCGGCGTCCTTCCGGTCGGTGATGTCGAGAATCACGCCGTTGAAGACCAGCTCCTCGTCGCTCTTCCGCCTCCACGGCCGCCTCAATCGAGTCCCCGAACGCGTCCCGGTGCGACTCCGGAATCTGATTCACGAAGCCGTCGTAGAAGTCGTCCGGGTCCGACGAGAGGCCGAGCCGCGACTCGGCGTGCTCGCTGACGAAGGGCGAAAAAGTGAGAGGACCGGGGCGAGGACCTGCATGATGACCATAGCGAGACGGTTAGCAATTATCTCAAGACTTTCAGCGTGTTACCTGAACTGGAGACGGGGCCTCGTGTCATTCCTTCGGAGGAATCACCCCGATGCGAGCATCGCCGTTCTCCGGGGATGATCCCGAATTCTCCGGGGATGATCCCGAATTGAGTTCAGAACGACACGGCCATCTGGGACAGTTTTTTGTCGGGCAGAGCGGATCCGGGACGCTTTCGCTGCTGGTGGGGACGCTCGTTCAACGCAAGAGTCGTGAAAGAAGACGGTGGGCCATTTCGCGTCCTCTCCCCGATGAATCTTTTCTGGTGGGGCCTCGGAGATGTTCGCGCGCGGCTCTCTTGCTCGCCGGCTCCGCTACGCCTCTTGCGGGTAGGTTACTCCCCACTCATTCCGGAGGGCGTCCATTGTTTCGAGGAGGGCGCGGCTCTCATCGAGGGGCATCCGAGGGCTCTCCGTCCGCCCCGCACGGAGACAGTGCATGACGTGGGCTGCCTCAAACTGGTATCCGTTGCCCTCATACGGGCGGGCCCACATCTCCGCTGTGCCGTCGTCTCGGGTGAGTTCAAACGGCGCGCCCTTCCACCACGCCCGCGTGCCGCGGAGGCGACCACCGGTACCGGCGAGGACACAGGTGCGCCCAGCGTCGGCCCGCACGGAGGCGTGCCACACCGCCTGCGTGCCGTCGTCGTAGCGGAAGACGGCGGCACACTGCTCATCGATCCCGGTTTCGCCGATTACCGCTGAGGAGGTAACAGTGTCCGGCGGGCCGAACAGGTCGAACGCAAACGCGAGGGGGTACACGCCCAGATCGAGCAGGGCCCCACCGCCGAGGGCGGGATCGAAGAGGCGGTGGGTGGGGTCGAAGGACTGGGCCACGCCGATGTCGGCCTGCAGGAGGTGCACGTCGCCGAGGGCCTGCTCGTCGTGGACGAGGCGACGCACGTCGTCCATGACGGGGAGGAAGCGGGTCCACATCGCCTCCATCAGAAACTGGTCGCGGCGCCGGGCCGTCGCGATGAGCCGTTCGGCCTGCTCGGCGTTCAGTGCGAGGGGCTTCTCGCAGAGCACGGCACAGCCCGCCTCCAAGGCCATCGTAGCGTGCTCAAGGTGGGCCGAGTGGGGGGAGGCCACGTGGACGGCATCGAGGGCCGGATCAGCCACGAGGACCTCGTAGGAGCCGTGCCGGTGGGGCACGTCGAACGTGTCGCCGAACGCGTCGGCCCGCGCCTGAGCGCGGGACCCCACGGCGGTCAGCTCGGCGTCGGGGAGGAGGGCAAGGTCCTCGGCAACGAGGTGGGCGATGTTTCCGGTGCCGAGGATGCCCCAGTTTATAGGCATGGGTTAGCTACCGGACAGTTTTCAGAAGTAGGGTTTGAGGCCGATATGGATCGGTTTTCCATTGGTTATACATCGCTGGGTATAACGCCGACCGATCTCCGGGTAGCTTCGGTCTCGGCGGTCGGTACGGCCTACAAGACGCCGAAATCCCCGTTTGAAATCCCCGTTTAACGACCCACACGCCTACATGCATCAGCCACACGTATGTCCACGCAAGCGCCATCACAAGGCGCGAGAGACGCTCGGGCTGACAAAGGCGGCTGCGATTCAAGCGAAACCCTCCGTCTTCGAGATCGCCAAAAAGTTCCCTGATCCACGTCCGACGGCTGTAGATGCGCAGCGTCAGGTAGTCGGCTTCCTCCTGGTCGGTGCAGATAAACCAGGGGCCGTCTTCCCCCTCCCCATGGCAGATCGCTATACTGACCGGGCCATACGGGTCTTCTTTGGTCACCTGCACACCGTCGAAGTAGCGGTTTTTGCCCCCCTCTTCGGGTGCGAGATCGCCGAGTTGCTTCCACTCCCCGTTCGAGAGCCGGACGTAGGTGTCCCGGTGCACCCGGAGTCGGTAGGACCAGCCCTTGTCGGAGAGGTACCCCATCAGATCGGTAGAGATCAGATCGGTAGAGTGAAAGGCACCGTCGCCGATGACAACGACTTGAGGGTCGCCGGATTGGATGTCGCCGGAAGCGCAACTGGAAGGCATCCGTTCGGAAAGCGCCTCAAGCAGGCTCCGTTGCTGCTCAGCGTCGCTTACGCCCGTTCGGCGCCGCACCTGCCAGCATACAGGCAAGGCCCGCCGTCGGTGCGCCAGCGCTGCCATCAGCACCTGCCGTTCACCGGAAAGCTCGAGGGTATCTACAAGCACGCGAATCGGGCCGCCGGAGGCAGCGGCCTGCTCCAAAAGAAGCTCCGCGACCGGCTCGTAGCAGCACTGCGGGTCTACCTGTTCGTTGGAGAAAAACCGTCGAACCTGCCTGATTTTGCTCTCCAGGGTGGCCGAGCCGACGCGCTTGGAGGCTACCTTCGACAGGTGCACATGCTCGGCCTGGTGCAAGCCGGCGATCACCCAGCTAAGGTTGCGGCGCTGAGGCTTGCTCAGCTTTTCCGGGAGGTGTTGGCAAAGAGTCTGGTGCATCTTACGTTGTATGCGAAGGCTGTCTGTCATCGGTGGCTTTGGCTGATAAGTTGTTGGGCTGCACGCTTCTACAACTTACAGCCGGGCGCCGAAAGATGGGCGGCCTTCTCTGTTTTAAAACGACTTTAGCAAAAGTGTCCGGTAGCTAGAATCGGTGCCTTGACCTCCATATTTAGGCTCTCAAGCGGGTCCACCCTTCCCGGGTGGGCCCGCTTTATTTTTGCTTTCTTGGCTTCGCCATCGAGAGGGGAAGTGTCTCGGAGCGACTCTCAAGTGGAAGCCCCATCTCAGGACAGAAAAGCCTTCTGGGCTCTCAAAGTATTCTACCATGTGAGAACGAGGCGGCCAAACGCTCCGTCAAACCGGGTGGTACTCAGGTCTTTCCTCGGGTAAACATCGTTTAAGTTATCATCCCCATCGATGTCATACCCGATTCCTAAGACGATCTTGCCCTGAGAAAACTGATAGCCAAGCTGGCCAGCAAGACCATAATTGCTAGGTCCCAGTCCCCACGCCTGGCCTGTCCAGTCCCAAAAAACGAGACCGTTGCCGGATCCCCTGGGATCGTCCTCCCTGTCATAGCGACGAAGGAAAGACGCGTATTCCAGGCCGATGAGGGGGCCTGTATCAAACTCGTAGAATAGCTGGGCATGTGCCCCCCATTGCCCTTCGTGGTAGTCGATCTCCTGCGGGACCAGAGATGTCGAATAATTCTCTCCAGTCTGGTCGTCTTGGTAGAAGCCGACAAAGCCCCGAACTTTTCCCCGAAACGACCCCAGACGCCCTTTAAGAAAGGGACCAAGTCGCTGAAATAGTTGCCTCGACGTATAGTCGCTGGCCACTTCTTCTCCCTCTCCGTGGCGCCGGAGCCAGCTTCCGTCACGCTTGTAAAAAAGTCCACCGGAGAACGACGCGTATCGGTACTCCAGGAGCGCCCCAAAAATGTGGAGGCGGCGGTCATCTCGGTACCGGTATTCCGGACTCGACTGAGAGGCGTAGGTCGCTTGACTGGTCGGCTGGATGGCACCGAAAAGTTCTCCTCGGAGCGAATATTGATCGGGCGAGGCATAGGAGAAGGAAAGGAGGTACGGGCGGCGAACATAATCACGAATCACCTCACGATGTCCAGGGAAAATGCCGAGTTGTTGGTCTAAAAGGTCGCTGTAGAGATTCTGAAGCGCGAGGGCAACCTCGACGTCGCCGAGGTCTGAGCGCGAGTACTCATAAAGAGCCGTCAGGTCCAAATCTCGTTTATACTCGGAAAATGTATGGCGCACGCCCAGAGAGTGGTGGGCAGCGAAGTGCCAGGTATATCCCAGCTCCAAAAAGGACCGTGTCGCTTGCCCGTCCTGCTGTAGAACCGCGTTGAAGGTGAACATATGATCAGCTTTCAAAGGGATGCGGCTTCGAATTTTAGAGACGAAGGCAAGAAGATCGCGGCGAACGCTTCCGACCCGGACAAGCAGGCTATTGTCTGCCCGACGACGCCGGTTGAAGGCCTCAGACGGGAAGCGCTGCAAGAGCATCTCATGAGCGTACTCCCGATTTATTTTCGGGGTGACGTGGCGAAAGATGCCCCGATCGTGGAGCCGACCGCCAATGTTATGCCTCCGGTCCAGGATGAGTAGGCGACGATTCTCCTTCCATCCTATGAGGGTCGAGTGAATCGTGTCTTGGGAAGAGACTCGGCTCGAATCCAAGGATCCTTGGGCACCCGTGGGAGAAGTGCCCATCAGAACAAGAAAGAGGATGACGGTGACGCACCGAAAAGCAGAACGGACAAAACGCACTGGGCAACGACTTATAACAATTCAGTTCCGAAAAGCATCGCTCCAACAATTCAGGAGCGAGATTAAGGGATCTCTCGCCCCCCGACCCGGACGCCGATACAAGAAGAGAGGTCGACATGGATTTTCTCCAGAAGATGAGGTTTCTGAAGAACCTTGAGGGTTAAAAGATCCGGTCTGGTGATGAGATCGGCCAATCTTTACGACATGAATCTAGTGCTGTGTCACGCGTGATTGTTTGGGTCCTGCTTCATGCCTTTCCGGTTCCAGTCTGCGCACCAATGCTTCGATCTCATGGCAAAGAAAACAAACCGTGTCGAGCTTGTATGAGGCGTTCGGGCCTGTCGAGGCGCGGCGCCTGGCCGAGCGGTTGGAGATCCACTACATGCCGGAGCATGGATCGTGGCTCAACATGGCAGAGATCGAGCAATCGGTGATCGAGCAATCGGTGATGGCCCGGCAGGCTCTCAGTCGCCGGATTCCAGACCGGGGGACCATGAAACAGAGAACCAGCGCATGGCAGAAGCAGCGCAACGCAGCGGATGCTACGGTCGACTGGCAGTTCCGGGCTGAGGAGGCTCGGATCAATCTCAAAAGGCTATACCCAAAGATTGACGATTGACGTAGCACTAGGGGCATGGGTTGAAGGTTGGAAGGTTGAAAGTTGGAAAGTGGAGACTGATCCCGCTGAGACCCGTCTCTGCTCTCTTGCCTCCACGTTCCCTCTCGCCCACTCGCCCACTCGCCCCCGCGCAGAACGTTCACCGTGGGAGGCGGACCGTGAACGTAGTGCCGACGCCCTTCTCGCTGTCCACCTCAATGGTCCCGTCCATAAGCTCCGTCAGCCGTTTCGTGATGGGGAGCCCCAGTCCGCTGCCGGCTCGCGCCGCGGCCTCGTCGCCCCGAGAGAACGACTCGAACAAGCGGGGGAGGAAGTCGTCCTCGATGCCGATGCCCGTGTCTTCGACCTCGACCGTGATCGTCTCGTCGGTCGCGTGGGTGCGGAGCGTGATCGTCCCGCCGGGATCCGTAAACTTGAGGGCATTCCCCACCAGATTGTCCGTAATGCGGTGCAGCATCGTCGGGTCAAGTTCAGCCGGCATGGGGGTCTCCGGCGCTTCGGTGCGGAGCGTCACGTCCTGCTCGTCCGCCTGGGGCTGAAAGATCTCGGCGGTGCCTATCACCTCGTCGACCACGTCGATCGATTCCGGGGCCGGTGCGACCGCACCCGTCTCCAACTTCGACAGATCGAGGACCGAGTTGATGGTATCGAGCAGGCGGCGGCTGCTGCGGTCGATGCGCTCGATGCTGTCCTGGAACTCTTCGGGGGCTTCCTGGGCCAGCATCTCCGCCGATCCGATGATGGATGAGAGCGGATTGCGCAGGTCGTGAGTTATGTTGGCGAGGAAGGCGGCCTTCAACCGATTGGCCCGCTCGGCCTCCTCTTTGGCCGCTTTCAGCGCCCGCTCGTGCCGCACCTGTTCGGTGATGTCGGCAATTGAATGGACGATCTGCCGGATGTGGTCGTTCGCGTCGTAGAGAGGCGCTGCGTTCACGGAGAGATAGCGGACGTCCCCGTCGGGACGTTCAAAAACGTATCGTTCGTCGGAGATGGGACTCCCATTCGCCATAATGCGCTGAAAGGGCCATTCCTCCGGGGAGAGCTCATTGCCGTCGAGGCCGGCGAGCGTGCCGGTATCGGCATAGTTCATGCCGAAGAGGTCGTCGGGCGTATCGCCGAGAATTTCTCCGGCCCGCTCGTTGGCAAAAGAGATGTCGCCGTCGGCGTTCACGATGACGAGGGCCGCGACACTCGTGTCTATGATCGCCTCCGTAAGGTCGCGCTCGCGCCGGAGGTTTTCCTGGGCCTCCACCCGGTCGGTCACGTCGTCGAAGTACACCGAGAGCCCGCCGTTGAAGGGAAAGGCCTTGACCTCCAGCCAGCGATCGAGGGGCGGATAGTATTCGAGAAACTCGACTGTTCGGTCTTCCTCAACCGCTGTCTCGTATTTCTCCTGGAAGGTGGAGCCGACGGCCTCGGGGAACTCGTCCCACACGTTCTGGCCGATCAGGTCATTGCGGGGACGCTCAAGCAGGGCCTCCGCCTGGGCGTTTACGTACGTGAAGGTCCAGTCCTCGTCGAGCGCCACGAAAGCGTCGGTGATGCTCTCCAGGATGCGCCGTCGCTGTTTGCTGGCTTCGCGGTGGGCCTCGCGGGAGGCGTCCAGGTCCGACGCGTAGTGCCGAAGGTTCAGCTCGTCCATCACCACCCCGGCCAGGTCGTTCAAGGTTGCGCGGTCCTCATCCGAGAACGACCGCGGTTCGTCGTCGATCAGGCAGAGCGTACCCAGGCGGTAGCCGTTCGGAGCCGTGAGGGGGGCGCCGGCGTAGAACCGGATGTGCGGCTCGCCGGTCACGAAGGGGTTGTCGGCAAACCGCTCGTCGTCGCGGGCGTCCGGCACCACCATCACGTCCTTCTGCTCAATGGCCCGGGCACAGAAGGAGACCTCCCGGTCCGCACGGTCGAGCGCGAGGCCGTGTGTGGACAAGCACCACTGGTTCTCCTGATCGATAAAGTTGACCATCGCGACGGGCACGTCGAACAGGTGGGCGGCCAGGCGCGAGATGCGGTCGAACGCCTCCGTCGGCGGTGCGTCGAGGACGTCGTACTGCTCGAGCGTGTGAAGGCGGGCGACCTCTGGATCACGGGCCCGGGATTCCGACGGGGGCGCTTCCATGGGGCGCAGGAGGGGTTGAGTGGAACGGCGCACCGTGCCGATGTACACGGAGCCGACTCGGAAGCGGTTTCGAAACTTTCAACTTCAGTTAATGCGCCGGGATGTTCCGGAGTAGGGGACCTCTGCGGCCATTTTTTGTTGGAGGGCCTCGCGGGTGGTGTCGAGGCGCGCCTCCATTGCGTCGCTGAGGACGACCTCGTAGCCGGATGTCTCCAAGTCGAGGGCCCGGAGCTGTGCGGGCAGCTCCGACAGGCGGGCCGACGCGTGCTCGCGGAGGGCCGTTAGGGGACGGGCAGTGCCGGATTCCGTCCGCTCGCCCCCGGCCATCACCCGCTCCAGCAGCGGCGCGCCGCTGATCTGTTCCGCCTCGGTCGCGATGACGTCGCGCACGGCCACCTCCCCGTCGTACTGCCGCACGACCTGCTTGCGCCCCGGCAGGTTCGACTTCTCTGCGGACAGCTTCATGCGGGGCTCGCCCGCATAGCCGCACAGCTTGTACGCGCTGTCGAGGGCCGGCTGGTCGGCGGAGGTGCCCATCTTGGTGCCCACACCGAAGCCGTCGATGGGCGCCCCACGATCGAGAAGGTCTGCAATCTTGTGCTCGTCGAGGCCTCCGCTGGCGACGATCATGACGTCCTGCAGGCCCGCCTCGTCGAGCAGGCGGCGGGACTCGTGGGCCAGCTCCGCAAGGTCCCCGGAGTCGAGCCGGATGCCGTGGATCTGCACCTCCTCGCCCGTTTCGTCCATGAGGTCAATCACCTTGCGCACGCCGCCCAGGGTGTCGTAGGTGTCGACCAAGAGGATCGTCTCCGGGTACAGGTCCGAAAAGGCGCGGAAGGCTCCCATCTCCGAGTCGTGCGCTTCAATGTAGCTGTGGGCTGTGGTGCCCGTGATCGGGATGTCGTAGGCCTGCCCGGCGGCCACGTTGGAGGTCGCGTCGACTCCCGCGATGAAGGCGGCGCGCGCTCCCTTCATCGCCGCGTCGGTGCCGTGCATGCGGCGCATGCCGAAGTCGGCCACGAGCCGGTCCACGTCGCCGACTCGGGCGGCTTCCACGACCCGGCTGGCCTTCGAGGCGATCATCGTTTGGAAGGTAATCTGGTTCAGCAAAAACGTCTCGACCAGCTGGGCCTCCCCGATGGGGGCCACCACTTCGAGGATGGGCTCGTCCGGAAACACCGGCGTGCCCTCCGGCACGGCGTAGACGTCTCCGGTAAACTCAAAGTCGGCCAGCCAGTCGAGAAAGGCGTCCTCGAACCGGTCCTGCTCGGCGAGGTAGCCCAGGGCCTCGTCCGAGAACGAAAGCGACTCCAGAAACTCAAGCCCCTGTTCCAGCCCGCAGGTCAGCAGGTAGTTGCGGTCTCGCAGGCGGCGGACAAAGAGGTCGAACACCGCCGGCTCGTCCATGCCTTCCCGCCAGTAGGCCTGGAGCATGGTGAGCTGGTACAGGTCCGTGTATAGCGCGGACGTG
>PXSX01000398.1 GCA_003022655.1 Bacteroidetes bacterium QH_1_64_81
CTCTACGACGATTTTGGCGTTGACGCCTGTACGGTCTCGCCGTACCTGGGCCGCGACAGCGTCGCTCCCTTTCTGGAGCACGAGGGGACCTGCACGTTCGTCCTCACGCGGACGTCGAACGAGGGCGCGGCGGACCTGCAGGAGGCCTGTGCCTGCGACGGGACCCCGCTGTACCGGCACGTGGCGCAGAAGGCCGGGGAGTGGGCCAGAGGGGGAGAGGGCGAGATGGGGCTCGTAGTGGGGGCGACCGCGCCAGACGCGCTTTCCGAGCTCCGCGCCGATGCGCCCACCCTCCCCTTCCTCGTGCCGGGCGTGGGGGCTCAGGGTGGCGATCCGGCCGCCGTCATGGACGCGGCTGCGACCGACGAGGGACCCGTTCTGGTGAACTCGAGCCGCAGCATTCTCTACGCGTCGGACGGGGCCGACTACGCCGAGGCTGCGGCCACCGCGGCAAAGGACCTCCGCGACGCTCTGAACGCGTGATCCGTGCGCGCTCTCTACGCACTCTCCGTCTTCCACGACCTTGCGCGCTTCCCCTATCCCAAATGCTCCATCGCCGCCTGGGTGAGGATCATCCCCTGCGCGCCTGTCAGGTCGAGCGGAAACGGCTGATCGGCCCCGTCCACGTCCGTCCCCGGGAGTCCGCACCGCGCGTTCGAGGCGTCGATTCCGTGGTTTGTCTTCAGGAGCAGCGCGGCGGTGGCAGGGTCGGACGCGTTCAACGCGTCGACCAGCGCCATGAACTGCTGCTGTGCGTCCCGCCAGTCTTCGAGGGCCGTCCCAACGGGATCCAAAACCGACGGGGTAGACGTGGCATCGTCGTCGTGCGCCTCAGCCGCGTCGAGGGCGTCAATCAGCACTTCGCGCGCCTCGTCGCAGGCCCGAACGGCGGTTTCCATTTTGGCGAGGCTGTCGTCGTCAAGCATCAGTCCAGATGAGTATCACCGAAAGACCGGTTGATTTTGCACCAAGGCGCGCGGGAACGGAGGCTCGCCTACGAACCTGAGCCCCCCGACGCGGGCAAGAGTGACTTTCCGAACGACTTTACGACAAACGCGGGGGTCGGGGCCCGGCGCACGACGCGCTCCGCCACGCTCCCCAGAAGCATCCGTCCGATTCCGGTTCGCCCGTGGGTCGCAGTTACGATGAGGTCGACGTCGTTCTCATCGGTGTGGTCGAGAATGGTGGAGGGGGCGTATCCTACGCTTGCCTGAACCACGACATGCTCGTAGCCGATCTCCGTTTCTGCGAGCTCGGCCAAATTCTGCTCAACCCGGTCGATGACCTGCGGGCCGGGCAGGCTAGCCGGTTCTACGCCGTAGGCGGACGGATAGACGACCTCTTCTACGGCGTGAAGGAGCGTGATCTGCGCCCCGTAGGTCAGGGCCAGTTCTTTGGCGTGCCGCAGGGCGTCGAGAGAAGCGTCCGAAAAGTCGATGGGAACCAGAATGTTGCGAACCGACCAGGCCGGGGCCACGTCCTGCTGACTTCGCACGGTGAGCACGGGACAGGGGGCGGCGCGAAGCACCTCCTCAGCCACGCTTCCGATGAGCAGGCGCTGCAGGCCGCGGCGCCCGTGGGTGCCCGCTACGATGAGGTCGATGTCGTGGTCGTCGGCGTAGTCGACGATGGCGTTCGGCGGCGATCCACCGGCCTTCTGTTCCTGAACCAGCGTGAGCGCTCCCAGATCGACATGCTGAGGAGGCTCCCCCTCAGCCGCAAGCAGATCAGTCAGGGTGTCCTGCGAGACGGGGAAGGACCCGTCCATCGCCGCCGATTCTCTGGATCGGTCTTCCTGAACGTTGAGCACGTGGAGCTCCGACTCGTGCCAGGACGCAAGCGCGGCGGCGTAGGGAAATGCGCGCGCAGCCCCTTCCGAAAGATCGGTCGGCCAGAGAATCCGGCGAATCGAAAGCATACCGGTTCATGGTGGATGACAGTCCAGGGGATCCTAAATGTAAA
>PXSX01000399.1 GCA_003022655.1 Bacteroidetes bacterium QH_1_64_81
GTCTCGGTACTTGAAGACTCCACCGAAGCTTCCCTCCTGTCCGTCCCCCTCGAATCCGCCACGGAGGTCGCGGAGGGGGAGATTGTGCTGCGCATGCCCGAAGAAGGGACGGTGCCGTCGGGGTGGATCCGATCGATGGTGCGGCGCTGTACCCCCGACACACCGATCGTGAGCGGGCCAACGGTCGTCGACCACGAGGATCTCTTCCTCCCTCGCCTGCACGCCCTCCAGCGGCTCGGGGCCCTCGGCTTCACGGGAGGAGCGTCCTACGTCGGGGTGCCGGTCCACCCCGGACTCGCCAACGTGACGGTGCACGTCGATGCCTCTCGCTCCCACCCTGCTTCTACTGATATGAGACGTGCAGCGACGTTCACCCCGGCGGCTGATGCTGCTGTGGCCGTGCCTCCAGTCTCTTCGTTCGCCGAACTTGTCGACCGCCAGGCCCAGTGGCTCCGTCAACGGGTGCAGGCATCGTCCTGGAGTGTCCAGGGGCAGGCCGGGGGTCTCTGGCTCCTCCACACCGTGCTCTTCGCCTGTAGCATCGTGGCGGTGGCCCTCCCCGCGTGGCGACAGCCCACCCTGATTGCCCTCCTCGGCAAGATGGGCGCGGACACGGTGCTCTCGCTCCCCGCCGCCAACCACTACGACCAGCGCGGCCTGCTCCGGTCGATCGTGCCCAGCGAACTGATGCTCGTGTTCACGCTTCCAATCGCCGGGGTGTGGGCGCTCGTAGCCTCGTTCCCCGAAGTCGAGTTCTGAGTGGCAATGCCGGAACTTGCGAGATGCATGAAAGAGGAGGCGGTTGGGAGCGCAGGGCAGAGCAGAGCCGCTCGGGCGAGAATGCCTCCCTCTCTCCCGCTCCCCCACGCCCCCACGCAGACGACGTCCACACGCAACTGCGCACATAGCAGCCACATCCATACGCAGAATGCGCTTTCTCGTCCCCTATCTCGCTACCCACGGCCTACGCCCCTTCCAGGGCTTTTTTCCGGACCTGCTCTGGCGGGTTGATGCGGCGGCCAAGACGGCCTACCTCACGTTCGACGACGGCCCGACCGAAGAACTGACCGACGACCTCCTCGACCTGCTCGCCCAGTACGACGCGCAGGCCACCCACTTTCTGGTGGGGGCTCACGCCGAGGCCCATCCCGAGCGCACCCGGGCGCTCGTCTCCGCCGGGCACCACGTGGGCAATCACACCTACACCCACGTCGATCCCTGGTCGGTGTCGACGGAGCGGCTTCAGCAGGAACTGAACCGCACGACTCGGCGTCTGGAAGACCTGACGCAAACTCGCATCCGAGCGCTGCGTCCACCCTACGGCCATCCCACCGGCCCCCTTCGCCAGTGGTGTGCCGAGCGCACCCAGCGGATGGTGATGTGGGACGTGATGCCGGGCGATTACCTGAAGACGGCGACGGCGGCGCGGGTGGCCCGGTTCGTGATCCGGCACGTACGGCCCGGGTCCGTCATCGTCCTGCACGACAATCCGATCTGTGAGGACGTGACGCTCCCGGCGCTGGAGGCGATCCTGAAGACGCTGACGGCGGAAGGGTGGTCGTTCGATGCGCTTTGACTCTTCGGGGTTGGGGCACCGAGGTTCTCTCCGGAACTTGTTCCCCCGCAGAACTTGTCCGTAGCGAAGGGTCATTGCACAGCCGACTCGGACTGCAGAGCTCCTCCATGCCCATCGACACGCTCAAGGCCGCCCGGCGCCTGCAGGAGGGCGACGCGTTTAGTCTTGAGCAGGCCGAACGCATTGCCGAGACCCTGTCGGAGATGGACGTCGCCTCTTCGACGAAGGAGGGGATCGTTGATACCCGATCAGTAACACGTACGCGATCCGAAACGTAGGTATCGGGCACTTGTGCGCCCTGTCAGTCCCTGAGAACCCACCCGTCTCCGCCTCCGTTTCACCGGTGCTTCGAACAGATTCCTCAATGCCATGCCAACCACAACCA
>PXSX01000400.1 GCA_003022655.1 Bacteroidetes bacterium QH_1_64_81
GGTGTCGGCAAAGATCGCAAATAGGTTCACGATCTGTACTGCCGGGCATCAGGCCCGTTCTATTTTGAAAACCCGTCCGACTATTGTCGTGTACCGTGCGGTAGTCCACTCAACAGTCCGGTATAGCGTCCCGAAAAACTCCTGAGCCCTTCATCCCGTATACTGGCGGTTGTCGGTGATCTTTTCGGGGACAGCACCGCTGTGTTCGGGGAGATCCCCTAACGGATGGCCCCTCGGACCCCTGAGTCAAGCTCAGGACCGATGGCCTTCGAGTCCCAACCGCTGTTGGGATGACGAGCCTTCGATTGGAATTTTTCGGGACGACAGGGCCAGGTCCGCCCCAACCCTTAATTCGCGCTGAAGGATCTTTCCTATCGCCGGCTTCCGTGTGCGGACCCTGTAGGGGAGCAGGCCCTGTTCATCTGCCCCCCCTACAGGGCAAGACCGTTTGCGCGATTGCTCCGGGTATTCCTGGGACTTTCCGAGAGTCCTCTCCTCACACCGCAACTGACTTTTTCTGCTTCGATGGCTTCTCCCTCAGCAGAAGACCCCAACGAGGAGGCTCTACGTCGAGGCACCGTCCTCGAACGCGTGAGCGAGGGCATCGCGGCCCTCGACTCCGACCTCCGGTACACCTACGTCAACGACCGGGCCGAACAGATCCTGGACGCCCGTCGCGAGCAACTGATTGGGCAGCACGTGTGGAACGCGTTCCCGAAGTCGAAGGGAACGATTGCCCAAGAGGCGTTCGAAGCGGCGATGGAGACGCAGGAGCAACAGTCCTACGAGCGCTACAATTCGGCCCTGGACCGGTGGTTCGAGGTGCGCGTCTATCCCGACGAGAGCGGGCTGTCGCTTTACTTTGCCGACATTACGGACCGAAAGACGTCGGAGACGGAGCTCGCCCGGACGAACCGCCGGCTCACCGCCCTCATCGAGAACACCTCGCAGGCCGTGTACCTCAAAGACTGCGAGGGGCGCTACCGGTTTGTAAATGAGGCAGCCGCTGAGCTTTTTGGGCTCGAGCCCGAAGAGGTCGTCGGGAAACGGGACGAGGACCTGTTCGATGTCGGAAGTGCGGCCCGCATCCGCCGGATTGACGAGCAGATTCTCGAGGACGAGGCGGCGGACTCCCACGAAACGACCCGATTTATCGACGGAGACGAGCACGTCTTCCTCAGCAACAAATACCCGTACTACGACGAAGACGGTGATATCGTGGGCATCATGGGCATCGACCGCGAGGTCACCGAGCGAAAACGGCGGCAGCGGGCCCTTGAGCGGAGTCGCCAGCGCCTGCAGTCCCTGTTCAAAAAGCTCCCCGACGCGATCGTTATCCACGACGCGGACGGGAATGTCATCGATGTGAACGACCAGACCATTGACAACCTCGGGTACACGCGCGGGGAGCTCTTGTCCATGAACGTGACGGACTTCGAGGTCGGCGTTGCGCCGGAAGAGCTACGGGAGACCTGGGCGGAGATGAACGTTGGCGACCGGGACAAGGGACAGGGCCGGTATCGCCGCAAAGACGGCTCGACGTTTCCGGTCGAGGTCTGGGTGGACAAGACGAAGATTGGGGGCGAAGAGCAATTCATCGCCCTCAGCCGAGACGTGACCGCCCGAGTCCAGCGGGAGAAGGAGCTGCGGCGCAAGAACGACCGGCTCGACGAATTTGCGGGCATTGTGGCCCACGACCTCCGCAATCCGCTCAGCATCGCACAGGGGCGCATCACCATCGCGGCCGCACAGGTGGAGGGGGGCGGCGGCGTGAGCGATGACCTCCGGGTGGCCCAGAAGGCCCTCGGTCGAATGGAAGACATCATCTCCGATACGCTGGTTCTCGCCCGACGAGGGGATGCGGTGGAATCTCCCGAACCTATTCCGGTGGCGGAGGTTGTGGGGCGGTGCTGGAATATGGTCGAGACCGGCGACGCATCCCTAGTCGTCGTCGACAAGTGCACAATCGAGGGCGACCCGGATCGACTCCGGCACGTCTTCGAGAACCTCCTCCGAAACGCCGTCGAGCACGGCGGGGCGGGCGTCACGGTTCGGGTCGGGCGGGCGGGTGAGGCCACCTTGTACGTCGAAGACGACGGCCCTGGCATTCCGTCCGAGCGCCGCGAGAACGGCTTCGAGCCGGGCCGAACCTCGCGGGAGGAGGGCACGGGATTTGGCCTCGCGATCGTGGAGCGCATCGCCGAGGCCCACGACTGGGAGGTGACCCTCACGGAGGCTGAGGGCGGAGGCGCCCGGTTTGAGTTTACGGGAGTGGAGATTCTCTCGTAGTGGGCCTCTCGCTCTTCCAGAAGCAAGGAGGAGGTCGACCGGTCTCCTCCAGATCCAGAGGGACTCCAGACCGGGAGATGAGGAGCATGAAACCAGCATTCCGGACGGATGGGCTCGACAGGCTGACCAACCCCCACCCGTCCTAAGCCCCAAGAGAGAAGTCCAAGTCTGATCCTAGACAACCGAGCAGCGGATATCGGTCGTCTGAGTGGTTGACCCGAATGAAGTCCCGGCGTCAGGAGGCGTGCCGGCGCCGTCGTCGCCAGGGACTGAGGCCGTCCTGCCCGTCCGACCTCGCCGTAATTTGTGGAGCCTTGTCCTCCTGCGTGTGGCGGTCGTAGAGCGTGGCCGCCAAGGCCGCCAGCTCATCGCGTTCGGGATCGTCGACGTGGAGCACTGACGGGTCGAATTCTTCCTCGACGAAGTGCGTCGTGAAGTCGCCGGCGCGGAAGCCCTCGTGCTGCATCGCGAAGCGGCAGAAGGGAATGGTCGTGGCCATGCTCGCCACCTCGTACTCGTCGAGCGCTCGGATCATGCGGTCGATGGCGGCGGTGCGGTCCGGCCCCCAGGTGGTGAGCTTCGAGATCATGGGGTCGTAGTGGATGAGCACCTCGCCCCCCTCCTCCACGCCCGCGTCCACCCGCACCCCAACGCCCGAGGGCGCCGCGTGCCGCTTGAGCGGACCCGGATCCGGCAGAAAGTTCGAGGCCGGGTCCTCGGCGTAGACGCGGCTCTCGACGGCGTGCCCATCGATCGACAGGTCGTCGGTGGTGTACCCCAGTTCCTCCCCCTGCGCCACGCGCAACTGCTCGGCCACGAGGTCCACGCCCGTCACCCACTCGGTGACCGGGTGCTCCACCTGCAGGCGCGTGTTCATTTCCATGAAATAGTAGTTCAGGTCCTTGTCCACCAGAAACTCCACGGTTCCGGCGTTCCGGTAGCCGCAGGACTCGGCCGCGGCCACGGCCGCCTCGCCCATCTCGCGACGGACCTCAGGCGTGAGAATGGACGATGGCGCTTCCTCGATCACCTTCTGGTGGCGCCGCTGGATGGAGCACTCCCGCTCGAAGAGGTGGACGGTGTGGCCGTGGTGGTCGGCCAGGATTTGGAACTCGATGTGACGGGGCTCCTCGATGTACTTCTCGAGAAAGACGCGCCCGTCGCCAAACGACGACTCGGCCTCGCCCTGCGCTCGGTCCATCGCCCCTGCAAAGGTGCCGGGCTCGTGGACGATGCGCATGCCCTTCCCGCCGCCCCCTGCGGCGGCCTTAATGAGCACCGGATAGCCGATCCCGTCCGCAATGCGCTCGCCCTCCTCCGTGCTCGTCACCGCGTCGGTGGTGCCGGGTGCCATGGGGACGCCAGCCTCCTCCATGAGTTGCCGGGCGGCCGTCTTGTCGCCCATCGCGCGGATGGCCTCCGGCGGCGGGCCTACGAAGTGCACGCCTGCGTCGGCGCAGGCCTCCGCGAAGTCGGCGTTTTCGGAGAGGAATCCATAGCCGGGGTGGATGGCGTCGGCCCCGCTGCGGTGGGCCGCCTCCAGGATCGCCCCCTGGTCGAGGTAGGACGCGCTCGCCGCGGCGGGCCCAATGTGGTGGGCCTCATCGGCCCGGCGGACGTGGGGCGCCGCGCGGTCGGGGGTGCTGTAGACGGCAACGGTGCGGAGCCCGCGCTCGTGACAGGTGCGCAGAACGCGGACGGCGATCTCCCCGCGGTTGGCAACGAGGACGTTCTGGATGGGACGGGATGACACGGAAGAGTCCGTCATTTCGTCTTACTGAACGCTGTGGCATGAATTCTGTTATGAGGACAGCCCGACAGGTCCCGCCTGCCGATCGTACAGGCCGCAGGACCCCTCCACCGACCGGTTCACCAAGCTTCACCACTCGCCGCTATGCCGCAGACCCAGGACCTCTACGACGTGCTCGGCGTCGACGAAGACGCCAGCCAGGAGGAGATCAAGAAAACGTATCGCACACTTGCGCGCAAGCACCATCCGGATCGGAACCCGGATGATCCGAACGCCGAGGAAAAGTTTAAAGAGATCCAGAAGGCGTACTCGATCCTCTCGGACGAGGAAAAGCGGGAGCAGTACGACGCCCAGCGCCGCTTTGGCGGCGGGGGCGACTTCGGTGGCGCCGGAGGCGGTCGCGGCGCATGGGGCCAACCCGGACCGGGCGGTCCCGAGATTCGCTTCGAGCAGGGCGGATTCGACGAGTCTTTCGGAGGGGGGGGAGGCCTCGGCGACATCTTCGAAAGCTTCTTTAGGGGCGACGCGGGGCGCTCGCGCAGCCGGGGCCGCGATCCCTTTGGTCAGCAGCGGCAGCAACAACAACGACAGCGCCAACAGCGCCAGCGCTCCCGACAGCCATCGGGACAAGACATCGAAACGACCCTCCGGCTCTCGTTTCGAGAAGCCCTCGAGGGCGGCCGGAAGCAAGTCGAGCTCCCCACCGGCGAGTCGATCCGGCTCAAGATTCCCACGGGCGTAAAGAATGGCACCAAGATTCGCCTGAAAGGACGAGGACGACCCGGACCCAGGGGACAGCGGGGGGACCTCTACGTCACATTCAAGGTGGGGGACCACCCGCGCTTCGACCGCAAGGGAGACGACATTCACCTGACGGAATCGATCGGAATGTTTGAGGCCGTCTTCGGCACCGAGATCCGCGTCCCAACCCCGTACGGCCAACACCTCAAGCTCTCGGTCCCCGAGGGCACGCAGCCGGGCGAGAAGCTGCGCCTGAAAGGCAAGGGCGTAAAGACCGACGATGGACAGGGGGACTTCTACGTCGAGATTGACGTCAACATTCCGAAAAACCTCTCGCGCAGTCAACGCAACGTCCTCCGCGAAGCGGCCGAGAAGGCAAATCTTCGATAACTCTCTCTAAAAATGGCGTCGTCACGTTCCCTCGGGGCGTGGTGAGTCCGGAACGAGTCCGTTGAGGGCCGCCGCGGTTGCACTTCTCCATGGCTGTCCCTCATATTTCAGCGTCGTAACACGCGCATCGGACGACCCCACCTTTGAGGCCGACTGAGGCAACTCCTCGTGGGACCTTTTCCGGGGCGCGACATGTCTTCGACGCGTTCTCCGACGGCAGTCGGACCCGGCGTCGAGGGATCGTCGTTCTTTCAGGTCGGCGAGACAGCGTTCATGGCTTTTTGTAACTCGGAGCCTCTTGTTCGGCTCCCGCTGCCCCTCGACCACCCCACGCCCATGGCTCATCTCCTGCGAATCGCCCACTCGGACTGCGAGGGGGGAGCGTTCGTCCGCGCGCCAATCTCGTGGACCCCGTCCGGGTTCATACTCCCACCAGCACATGATTATCGCCCCGACTCACATCACCCATGAGCGACAAGCCGAAAAACGTTTTTCGCATCGACATTGAGCCGTCCGAGGAAAATCCGGACCGTCACCCCACCCACGGATGGCAGGTGCGCATTAAGCGCCAGAAGGAGCAGCACACCAAGTACTTCTCCGACAAGCGGCACGGCGGCCGCGAGGAGGCCCTCGAAGAAGCGGTTGAGTACCGCGACGAGCTGCTCGAAGAACTGCCGGAACCGATGGATCCGGTCAAGCGCTCGGCCGAGGCCCGCTCGACGACCGGCGTGATTGGCCTCAATTTCTGCTGGAAAGACGACGGCAGCGGCACGCCGAAGCCGTACGTCCAGCTCAGCTGGCTGGAAGAGGACGGCACGCGCCGGAGCGCGGCCTACTCGGTCCGCAAGTGGAACCTGCGCCGTGCGGTGTGGAAGGCCTGCGTGCGCCTCCACGACGCCCGTGAGGAGCACGACGGAGAGGCCGAGGAGGTGAACGACATGTTTCAGACGGCCCTCCCGAACATCAAGGAGCAGTACGAGGAGGGCCCGAACGGCAATGGCCTGCCGGAGGAGGACGCCGAGAAGACGGAAGCAACCGCCGAAGCCTGAGTTTACGTATGGACGTGTGGAGGGGTAGAAGTCTGGAAGGCCGTCCATCCACGCCCCTATCCCTCCAACCGTCCACTCCTACCCCGCCGCTCGCTCTTTCTGCGCCCGGCGACGGATCTTCGGCTTGCGGTGGCGCTTGCGGAGACGAAAGGCCTCGGGCGTGATCTCGATTAGCTCATCCTCGCGGATGAACTCGATCGCGTCTTCCAGGGACATCTCGCGGGGTGGCGGCACGTGCTCCAGCTCATCCCCGGCGGCGGCCCGCATGTTGGTGAGCTGCTTCTCCTGCGTCGGGTTCAGGTCGAGGTCCTGGGGCTTGTTGTGTTCGCCCACGATCATGCCCTTGTACACCGGGTCCCCGGGCTCAACGAAGAAGTCGCCCCGGTCCTGGAGCTCCATGAGGGCGTAGGGCGTCGTTTCGCCCTGCCGGTCGGCCACGAGGGCGCCGCTGGTGCGGTGCGGAATCTCGCCCGCCCACGGCCCAAACTCCTCGAAGCGGTGGGTGAGCAGGCCTGTGCCCTTCGTGTCCGTGAGGAACTTGGCCCGGTAGCCGATGAGGCCGCGGCTCGGGACGCGAAAGGTGAGGCGGACGCGGTCACTCTCCTGGTGGACCATGTACTCCATCTGCCCCTTCCGCTCGCCGAGGTGCTCCATCACCACGCCCATGTACTCTTCGGGAATGTCGACCTCGGCGGTCTCGTAGGGCTCGTGCGTCTCGCCGTCGACCTCCTTCGTAATCACCTGCGGCATGCCGACGCAGAACTCGTACCCCTCGCGTCGCATCTGTTCGATGAGGATGGCCATCTGCAGCTCCCCACGGCCGTAGACGCGCAAGGCATTGGCCGAGTCGGTCTCCTCCACGCGGATGGCCAGGTTGTTGCGGGCCTCGTCGAAGAGGCGGTCGCGGAGCTGGCGGGAGGTGACAAACTCGCCTTCCTGCCCGCTGAAGGGCCCGTCGTTGATCCGAAACTCCATCGACATGGTCGGCGGGTCCACGTCGAGGGGCGTGAGAGGATCGGGGTGCTCCGGGTCCGAGAGGCTCTCGCCCAGGCCAATCTCCTCGACGCCGGCGATGGCCACGATCTCGCCGGGCCCGGCCTCCTCAGCCTCCACACGGTCGAGGCCCTTGTAGGTGAACAGGGCTTTCACCTCCGCCCGCTCTTTGCTGTCGTCGCGGTGGCAGATCGTTACGTGCTGACGGTCGTGCAGGGTGCCCTGCTCCACGCGCCCGATCGCCACGGGGCCCAGGTAGTCGTCGCGCTGCACGCTGGTCACGAGCACCTGAAGGGTGTCGTCGGGGTCGCCGGTGGGCGGCGGAATCTCGTCGATGATAGTCTCGAAGAGAGGGCGCAGGGTGGTCCACTCCTCCGTCTCCAGGTCCGTCGTGCACCGGCCCTCCGTGGCCACGGTGTAGAGCACCGGAAACTCGACCTGCTCCATGCTCGCCCCCAAGTCGATGAACAGGTCGTAGATCTCGTCGAGCGCCTCCTCGGGGCGGGCGTCCTTACGGTCGATCTTGTTGAGAACGACGACGGGCGGGAGATCGAGCTCCAGCGCCTTCTGCACCACGAAGCGGGTCTGCGGGAGCGGCCCCTCCGCCGCGTCCACCAGCAGCATGATACCATCGACCATGCGGAGCGTACGCTCCACCTCGCCCCCGAAGTCGGCGTGGCCCGGGGTGTCGACGATGTTGATTTTCTTGCCTTCGTAGCGGATGGCCGTGTTGTTGGCCATGATGGTGATGCCCTTCTCCCGCTCCAGGTCCATCGTGTCCATCACCCGTTCCTGGACCTCCTCGTTGTCGGCGAAGATCCGTCTGCTTCATGGCGGGCCGATCGTTGCGGATGCGGGGACGATCCCCCGCTGAACTCGAGAATTTGATAGATAAGGTGTACTTGCAGCAGGGGCGTCCGTTCGTTGATCGAGACCTTTCGGCACTGCCCTGCCGATGAATTGGACCAGACTTCGTCGGCGCAATCCAGTCGTCGAACGGCATGGCCGGATCCAGCGAGCAAAAAACGAACGGCCCCCACGTCTCCAGCGCGGCAGCGGGCAGGTCGTCCTCGGGCGACGGAAAGTCCTCGGCCTCCTCGAACCCGGGCATCGACAGAAAGCATCCGTCCATCCCAAAGCGGCGGCCGTGGTAGCGGCACTGGATGGACGTGCCCGGGAGGTGTCCTTCGCCCTCCACGAGGATGTTGCCACGGTGGGTGCACACGTTCGAGAGGCAGTGCAGCGTTTGCTCCTCGTCGCGAATCAGGAAGAGCGGCTCATCGAGGCACCCTTCCAGGAGCGTGAACGGCTTCACCGATCCGGTCGTCGCGAGCTCACGGGCGTCCCCCACGAGGTGCCACGAGCGGGCAAAGTCCGCGTCTTGCTGGTGCGCGAAGTAGGCCGACTCGTGGTAGAGGGCCGACGGGGGCGTGGCCGCCGTGCGGATGTCGGGATCAACGGTAAAGGTAGGCGGTGTGAAGGAACTGGGCTCGTTGCGAGTAGACATGAGAGGGCATGCAGTCGACGCGAAATGGCGGTGCTGTCCCTCTTTTCAGGAGGCCCGCAGGGGACAGTTCCGAGGCGTCGCTGGCATTGAGCTCTGGGGGAACGCCCCAGTCCCTTACACTATTGAGCAGAGCGCGAGAAGAGCAGTAAAGCTCGCCCCTTTATGGGGCGGGATACACGGACTCTTCTCGTCGAACGTAGTGAGATAAAACGCTATGTACCTAACTCGCAAACTCAAATTGGGCCGCACCGACCAGCTTGACCGGCTTGCCCGGCGAGCAGGTGGTCTGTGGTCGACTATAGCGAAATGGCACTGGCGTTTCGTGCGTAGGCAGGACTACTGGCTCTCCAAGGGGCAGGCCCAGAAGATGTACTGCAAAGGCTTGGGCGGACTGCATAGCCAATCTGCTCAAGCCGTTGCGGATAATTTCTACGACAGCCTTCAGTCGTGGCGCAAGAAGCGGGAGAACGACAAATATAAGGGGCTTCGCCCACCGTATAAGCAGAAACGATACTTCAAAGTCCAGTGGAAATCCTCTGCGATTCGACTTCGAGATGACGGCGTGCTCCGTCTCTCAAATGGGCGAGGCACAGATCCGCTGCTGGTCGACTGGCCGTCAGACAGAAAACCAAAGCGCGTCGAGATCGGGTGGGATGGCGACCAGTATGAGCTTCGCGCTCAATACAAGGTTGACGAGAAAGATGAACCGAAGGGACAGAAGAAAGCAGGCGTAGACCTTGGAGAACGGCACCTTGCGACTGTATACGTCGAAGACGGTGAGAACATCAGCGTACACGGCGGATGGCTCCGTTCGCTTCGTCGTCAACACGGTCGGACGTATTCGAAGCTTCAGTCGAAAATTGACCAAAAGAAGAAGGGAAGCAGGCGTTGGAAACGACTCGTTAAAGCCAAAGACCGACAGCTAACGAAGATCCGAAATCGAATTGAGGATTTCTTGCACAAGGTCACGACGCGGCTTGCAAATGTCCTCCACGAGAGACGGGCAGGAACGGTCGTAGTCGGAGACCTCACAGGAATCCGCGAGCAGATTAGGTACGGAGACCGCATAAACCAACGTCTTCACCAATGGGCGTATTCGAAATTCGAGCACATGCTCACGTACAAAGCCCAGCTACGCGGAATGACCGTGGAACGGGCCTCGGAAGCCTACACGTCGCAGACGTGTCCAAACTGCGAGCATAGACACAAACCTTCGGGCAGAGATTTTGACTGTCCGACGTGCTCGTTCACAGGACACCGAGACGTAGTAGGCGCACGAAATATCTTGAGCGAGAGGTATCCTGGGGAGGTATCGACAGATACTACCCAGGTAGCTGGCGAAATGACACCGCCCACCGGTGTGCGGTATCAACCGCACATGCGGTGTAACCCGGCGAGTTCGCGTAAGACCTGCTCCAGCAGGCAGGAACGCAGACCCGTGGAATAAGGGCAGAGAAGCCCGTGAAGAATCCTCGCCCTTCAGGGCGGGGAGTAGTCAATCCATCTTCCAACATGCGGGTGCTGACGCCTTGACCGTCCGGTCCTGCGAGGCGATCTTGCAAGGTGCTTTTCCATCCCCTCTCACCCGTCTGTCCTCTTTATGCCCGACGACAAGCAGACCAAGTTTTTTCTCCCCGAAGCCGAGCTCCCGACCCGCTGGTACAACCTGAATGCCGACCTAGAGGCGCTCGGCGTGGAGATGGCGCCAGTGCTCAATCCGAAGACGCGCGAGCCCGCCGGGCCTGCCGACTTTGAGGCCATCTTTCCCGATGCGCTCGTGGCCCAGGAGATGGGCACCGAGCGGCACGTCCCCATTCCCCAGCCGGT
>PXSX01000401.1 GCA_003022655.1 Bacteroidetes bacterium QH_1_64_81
TTGGGCACCTTTTTGCGGCTTCGACCACTGTGTTTACTCGCAGAGCTCGTCAGTCGCTTCGCTCGTGTCGGCTGCACATCAATCCACCAAACAGACTCTGAAGCCGAAATGGGGGAGCGCGGATATGTTACCGGAAGGGGGCCACACGTCTGTCCCTCGGTGGCCCAGTCTAGAGCGCAGGGGAAAATTGGCGTCCACCAGTTCGTCTCAGTCGTCCGAGGTTGCCCGGGCAGTTTTACGCACGAGAAGGGCGCCGAGGATGGCCCCCACTCCGTAGTGTACCAGGTCCCACCAGTCAAAGGCGGCCCCGATCAGAACCCGGCCGAGGAACGTCTGCCGGATCGTTTGGAGAGTCGGTGGACGCCAAAGCTGTAAAAACTCCAGTCCACACGTTACGAAAAATACCCCGCCCGCCACCCTCCACGGGGATGGGGAAGGGAGCACGAGGGCCACCGCAGTAGTCCAGAAGACAACGTAGAGAATCCCGCCCGCATGGCCGCGGACCCACCCCGCGGCGGGGCCGGCATAGAACTTCGTGCCGATCCCGAGCGGAACCAGGAGGACTACCGTCAGGGCCAGTCGTCGCCGCATTTCCGACTGCATACGGGTGGGAGGCAGTTGGAATGTTCGATCTTACGAGCGGCAAACCCCGTCCGGCTTGGGAACCCAAAGCCTCGGCCGTGCGCCCCAGAGTGGCCGGGCACTGGTTGTGATCTCGACCACATCTGCACCCGTCCGAAACCACGTCTCGGAAAAGTGTGCGCTGCTCCCCGACCTACGTTCAGTTCCCATGTCTCGCCCACTTCTCTCTGGTTTCGGCCGAGCGTGCATCCTCGCCGCGATTGCTTCCGTCATGATCCTCAGCGGAGTCGGATGTGACGTTGGCGGCGGCGGGCCGAGCGAGGTCACGATTCCCGGCCGCGTGTTGGACGCGTCCTCCAATCCTGTTGAAAAAGCGCGGGTCACCCTCGAATTCACCAACAGTTCGGACGAGCAGGTAGAGCGTACCACCACCACGGATACCCTGGGACGCTTTTCAGAGACCATCGAGGTCGAAGAAGCGGTTGAGGTGACCATCACCGCCTCAAAGGAGGATGCGAGCGCACAGACGGTCCGACAGGCGTCTCCCGAGGTTGGGTCGGTGTCCGAACTGGCACTGACCCTCGGCATCGGCGGCGAGGAGAACCGCGAGCCGGGTCGACCTACGGACATTGTCCTGCAGAGTCAGTCGACGAATGGGATCCGCGTTCAGGAAAGCGGGGGGACCAGCATTGCACGTCTGACCTTTCAGGTCGTCGATTCGACCGGTAACGCTATCGGAGTTGATCAGGCCGTCGACGTGAACTTTCGCTTCGCTCAGCAGCCCGGGGACGCGAGCCTGACGCCCAGCACCGTGACGACCAACGGGGAGGGTCAGGCCACCGTGAACGTATCGAGCGGCAAGACCGCTGGCGTGATCCAACTCGTCGCCCAAACCGAACGCCCCGACGGCACCGAGTTCCAGTCCAAGCCGGTGAGCCTTACCATCCACGGAGGCCTTCCCAACAAATGCCACTTCAGCCTCGGGCCCGGACAATTCAATTTCCCCGGGCTTACCGAGTTCGGGCTCACGAACCCGGTCCGCGTCTACGTGGGCGACAAGTACGGAAACCCGGTGGTGCCGGGCACTTCCGTCTACTTCAGTACGAACGCCGGAATCATCGGCGGATCCGCACAGACCGGTCAGCAGGGACAGGGCGAGGTGACTCTTTCGTCGGCACATCCGCTTCCAGATTCGGGCGTCGCGACCATTCGAGCAGAAACCGTCGGCACGGACGATGTGAACACGATCGTAGACCCGGACAATTGCCCCGAGCCGGCGGAGACAGGCAACGGGAACACGATCTTTGACACAATTCCGGTCCTCTTTTCGGGGCGGCCAGAGGTAAAGCCAAAACCGGACTCGGCTGAGCTGGATCAGACCTACACCCTGAGGGTGCGGGACGCGGAGTACCACAATCCCCTTGCTCCCGGAACGACCATTCAGGTGGAAGCGGAGGGCACGAAGGTGAAGGCCACAGGCAGCACCGAGGTCACTCTCGGCGACACAGCGTTCAATGCCGAAGGTGACGACGGATTTAGTCCGAGGGACATCGCGAACAAGAAGGACCTTACCCGCTTCACCTTCCGCGTCGTTGAGGATCTAGAGGTGGATGAATCGGGAGATCCAAAAATCGAGACCGTGACGATCACCGTAAGTGGCCCGAACGGAGATCTGGAGGTCGTTCTGACCCCTGAGCCCACGGGTGGCGGAGGGGGAGGGCAGGCGTCTCCCTCGTCCCTAACCCCAACGCCGGGAGCGACCGTGCATCCGGTCCCCTCGGGCGGCGTCGTAATCCGTGCACCGGACGAGAAATAGGCCTAAATATTGCCCCCGCGGAGGGCCTTCGGGCCCTAGGGGCACTCTGTGACAGTCACGATTTCCCCAACATCAGTCAGGGCAATGATTCCGATTGACGTCGAGCGTCACGAGAACGTCGTAACCGTGACAACCGACACCAAGAAACGCATGTACGCCGTGATCCACTTGGCCGTGCCGGCGGGCTTCGATCCCTCGGACTTTACGCTTTCCCGGATTGGGCCCCACCGCTGGAAGCTAGTCTTCGAAAAGGTCTCCACGGCTCATCGCTTCAAGCGTCTCATGGATGAGGCGGCGACCCTCGTTGCGCAGAAGGTTGCGGGCTGAATGGGAACTGGGGACGTGGAGACGACCGTCCGCGCACCAGGCCTTTCCTTGATGACAAGGCAGAGAAGTGACCACAGGTGTCTTTCAGTACCGCCCGGCCGGTCCACTCGCTATTCCGGCGTCTGCACGGGTGCAATCTCCAGCAATTCTGCACTGACGCGACCCACGTCTGCCTCCGTCATCGCAATGCAACGGAGTTCGGGGTTTGTGGGCCGCTGGTGACCCTCTCCATCTTTGGGCGCGCCCGTGTCGATGAGGGGCTCTACGCCGGCACGGTCCATGGCGTCCAACAGCTCGGAGGTCGACGTCTCCAACGCGTCGGCCCAGTCGACGAGGCGCCCCGTAATGATGCCGGACTGGGATGTGAGTTCTCCACTTCGCGTATGAGGTTGTACCTTCTGACTTCTTGCGGAACGGGACCTCATGGATGAGCGGATTCGTCAGGGGAGGACGGAGAAAGAGCAGTGGGAACAGCGAGGGACCGTTCCAAAAACCGATCCCTCATCTTCACGAGAGGAAAACCTCTCGAAGCCATTTCTACAATATCGACACAGGGCCTTGTGAGTTTCTCTGTGGACTTCGCATGAAGACCCGGTGGCCTTGACCAGCTAAGAGAGGCGCTCTTCAAAGTAAAGTGCTGAACGTGCACGCAAAGCGTGCGAGCTCACGGAACTGGGCCGGGATGGGTTCAGAGGCGGCCCCGCTGGCAGAAAGGTAGGTCCGGAATGATTCTTTCGAGGTACTTCCCCGTCGGTCCCCAGAATGGGTGGCCCCACGAAGCCGGGCATAGGGAGACATGTTTGCTGGAGCGGAGTTGGAAAGCCAGTGAAGTCAGTGCAATTCCGGAACCCTGCTTTGTGGTG
>PXSX01000402.1 GCA_003022655.1 Bacteroidetes bacterium QH_1_64_81
ATCACGTCCACGCTCCAGCAGGAGGCCAACCGCAAGCTCAACCTCTCGTCGAGCCGGACGATGAGCATCGCTCAGTCGCTCTACGAGAATGGCTACATCACCTACATGCGCACCGACTCGACGAATCTGTCTGGGGAGGCGGTAAAGGGGGCCCGCCGCACTGTGGCGCAGCGGTATGGCGATGAGTACCTGAGCGACGGGGTGCGCCAGTATAGCTCCTCCGACAGCGCGCAGGAGGCCCACGAGGCCATCCGCCCTGCCGGGTCCGAGATGAAAACCAAAGACGAGCTTGGCCTCAGCGGCATCGAGGCGGCGCTCTACGACCTGATCTGGAAGCGTACCCTCGCTACCCAGACGGCGGACGCCAAGATCCGCTATACGAACGTCTACTTCGACGCTGAGGTGGACGGCGACGTGGCGCGGTTCCGGGCCTCCGGCAAGCAGCTCGATTTTCCCGGCTTCTTCCGCGTGCTAGTGGAGGGCGCCGACGACCCGGAGGCGGCCCTGCGCGATCAGGAGCGCCCGCTGCCGCCGCTCGACGTGGGCGAAACGTCGGCTACGGAGGCCTCGGGGGACGGCTTCCGCGTTCAGTCCGTCGAGCCTCTGGGGCACGAAACGAAACCCCCCTCGCGCTACACGGAGGCGTCCCTCGTAGAGACCCTCGAGGAGGAGGGCATCGGCCGTCCCTCCACGTACGCCACCATCATCGGTACCATCCAGCAGCGCGGCTACGTGCGGAAAGAGAACAACGCGCTCGTCCCCACCTTCACGGCCTTCGCCACGAATAACCTGATGGAGGCCCAGTTCGAGCCCCTGGTCGACGTCAACTTTACGGCCGAGATGGAGGAGGTGCTCGACGACATTGCCCGGGGCCGTGAGGAGCCAACCCCATACCTCCGAGACTTTTACAAAGGAGACGAGGGCGTCGAGGGCCGAGTGGAAGAGGGGCTCGAGACGATTGACGCCCGCGAGATCAGTTCAGTGTTCTTCCCTGAGCAGTGGGGCGACTACGTCGTGCGCGTCGGCAAGTATGGGCCGTACGTGGAAGGAGAGATGAACGGCTCCACCGTGACGGCCTCGCTTCCCGACGACCTGGCGCCGGGGGACACGACCGAGGAGCGCCTCGCGGCCATCCTGGAGGAGGCAAACAAAGGAGATCGGGCGCTCGGCATTCATCCCGAGGCCGACCTGCCGGTATTGCTGAAGTCCGGCCCCTACGGCCCCTACGTCCAACTGGGCGACGATGAGGAAGATGATCCGAAGCGGGTCTCGCTGCCGCCGGACGTAGAGCCCGAGGACGTGGACTTCAACCTCGGCCTCAAGATCATCGACCTCCCCCGGACGTTGGGAGAGCATCCGGAGACGGGCAATCTGATTGAGGCCGACATTGGACGCTACGGCCCCTACGTGCGACACGAGGACACCTTTGCGTCCCTCCAAGACGAGGACGACGTGTTGACGGTGGAACTGGAGCGCGCCCTCGAACTGATTCAGCGCAAGGAGGCCCGCAATGAGCCGGACCGGGTTCTCGGCCCACATCCCGAGAGCGACGAGCCGGTGGAGGTGTGGAATGGGCGCTACGGGCCGTACGTGAAGCACGACGGCACCAATGCCTCCCTCAAGGATGACCAGTCCATCGACGCCCTGACGATGGACGAGGCCCTCGATTTGCTGGCGGAAAAGGGCGACGAGGCCACGCAGAAGGTGCGAGGGTGAGAGCGCGAGCGCGGGAAATCCGTTCCCGAAAATCGCTTCCCACAAAGGCTGCGTGTCGAGGAGGTCGTGAGACGTGAGGCGTGAAACGTGAGAGCAGAAGTCACGCATCACATTTCACGCATCAGTATTCCGGCGTCTGTTCCTCGCGGAGGGATTCCAGAATGGCCAGGTAGCTCTCGTGCCGCTCCGTATGGACGTCGCCCCGCTCTACGGCCGCCTTCACGGC
>PXSX01000403.1:0-1940 GCA_003022655.1 Bacteroidetes bacterium QH_1_64_81
GCGCAGCGCGGCGCGTCCGTCACGCTCGTAAGCGGGCCCACCACACTCGATCCTCCATCGGGCGCTGAGATCATCCACGTGCAGACCGCCGAGGAGATGAACGAGGCCGTGCAGGCCCGGCGCGACACTGCCGACTCCGTGTTTATGGCGGCCGCTGTGGCCGACTACACGCCCGCCGACCCATCGTCGACGAAGCGTACGAAGAAAGACACAGGCGAGGACCTCGTCTTGCACCTCCGCCGGACGCCCGATATCCTGAGGACGCTCGGCGCACACAAGCAGCCGGACCAGGTGCTCGTGGGCTTCGCGCTGGAGACGGACGACGCCCTCGAGAACGCGCGGCACAAGCTGGAGGACAAGAACCTCGACTGGATTGCAGTGAACAACCCGACGGAGGAGGGCGCCGGCTTCGGCCCTACGAACCGCGTAACCCTTCTCCGGCGCGACGGCCCGCCCGAAGAACTGCCGCTCATGCCTAAGGCCGACGTGGCAGAGGCCCTCCTCGATCGCGTCCTGGTGAGTCACCAAGAACAAGGCTGAACATTCCCTGCGGCACGACACGCGGCCACGCGTCGCTGCGCTGCTTCTCCTTGCCTTCGGCCCGGCCGAAAAGTCCTCACCACCCTCTTCCCACCCGATGAAAACCCTTCTCCGCGAGTTACGAACCATTGTCGAGCACGAGCGCGCGCTCCGCGGAGACCTCTTGCCCTTGACACCGGCGACCGCAACAGACGAGCCCTCGCCCTCTTCGGAAACGAACACCGAGGACTCGTCGTCCCCGACGTCCGATGCCGAGTCTTCACCCTCCTCTACTCTTCCTGACGACTCAGCATCCACTTCCGAGGATGCCGACGAGTTTTCGTCGTCAACGACTTCTTCCGACGATTCCTCTACCAACGAACCCATGCCCAACCGAGATCTCTTCGGCAACCAAGTCAATCCCGCTGAAGACCCGTCGCTTCCGCCCTGGAAGCGGGTCGAATCCCTCGTTCCCGACGACGCGCCCTACAAAGACGCCGAGACGCTGGACGAGGTGGAGCAGTACCTCGCCGACAACGTGCTCGTCCCCATCGACGAGGACCGCGAGAATCCGGTCTTCGGCGTCGGCGATCCGGAGGCCGACCTCATTATCATTGGGGAGGCACCGGGGCGCGACGAGGACAAGGAGGGCGAGCCGTTCGTGGGCCGGGCCGGCCAGCTCCTCGACAAGATCCTCGACGCCATCAACTTCGAGCGCGAGGAGGTCTACATTACCAACATCCTGAAGAGCCGCCCACCTCGAAACCGGAACCCGAAGTCGGCGGAGATCGACGCCCACCTCCCCATCCTTTATAAGCAAATTGCGCTCATCCAGCCCGAAATCATTCTTGCCGTGGGCAAGGTGGCCGGCAACACGCTGCTGGACCGGAGTTCGTCGCTCTCCACCCTGCGCGACAAGGAGCACGACCTCTACGGCATTCCCCTAATGGTGACCTACCACCCGGCGGCGCTGCTCCGTAACTCCCAGTGGAAGCGGCCCACCTGGGAGGACGTGAAGCTGCTCCGCACCCGATACGATCAGCTCACCGACGAAACCTGAATGCCATTGTATCGGTCTCTTTTTCGGAGACGAGATCCCTGTTCGGTGTCCCTTCGGGGCGGACTCTGCCCGCTTCTCGGCCCAAGTCCACACCGCTGTTCATGGCTGATAGCGACGACTCGCAACGACTCAATATCGACGAGTCTTCCCGCTCGTCCTACCCCCTCGAAAAGATGCGAGGCGGCCAGGGGAAGCAGCAACGAGAACAGGCCGAGGCGGTCCACGAGCAGTCCGGTCGCGTGCCGCCCCAGGCCGTCGACGTCGAGAAGTCGGTGCTCGGGGCCATGCTCATCGAGCGGGAGGCCATCCCGCAGGTCATCGAGATTCTGCCGCCGGAGGCCTTCTACGACAGCACGCACCA
>PXSX01000403.1:1967-2645 GCA_003022655.1 Bacteroidetes bacterium QH_1_64_81
CGCCAACGTGGAGTACCATTCCCGCATCATTGCGGAAAAGTCGCTGCTCCGCAAGATGATCGAGACCATGACGACGGTCGTGCGCAAGGCGTACGACCCGGGGGCCGATGCGTTTGAGCTGCTCGACGAGGCCGAAAGCAAGATCTTCCAGATCTCGGACAACCAGCTCCGCAAGGCCGCCGCGCCAATGAACGAGGTGGTGAAGGACACTCTGGAGCGTCTCGAGACGATCCATGGTCAGGACAGCGGCATTACGGGCGTGCCCAGTGGCTTTCCGAAGCTCGACGACCTCACGAGCGGCTGGCAGGACTCCGACTTCATCATCATCGCGGCGAGGCCCTCCATGGGCAAAACTGCATTTTCTTTGGCATCTGCCCAAAACGCCGCCACGCATCCCGAGCGATCGACGGGTGTAGCCATCTTTTCGCTGGAGATGGGCGCGCAGCAGCTCGCCCAGCGCATGCTCACCTCCCAGGCCCGCGTGGACGCCCACAAGGCCCGCACGGGCCGCATGAAGGAAGACGACTGGCAGCGCCTGGCCCGGGCGGCCGGTAGCCTCAGCGAGGCGGAGATTTACATTGACGACACGCCGGGGCTGAGCGTGCTGGAGCTGCGCGCCAAGTGCCGCCGCCTAAAGGCCGAGCACGACCTCGGCCTCGTGGTGGTCGACTATCTGCA
>PXSX01000404.1 GCA_003022655.1 Bacteroidetes bacterium QH_1_64_81
GACGCGCGGCGGTCACGACTGCAGCTGTGTCTTCGCATCCGGGGGCGAGTCGTGGTAGAGATGGGCGACCCGCTCCGGATCGGTGCCCCACATGTAGTGGCTCCACAGGTAAAGGTTGCGGAGCTGTTGGCGAAGGATGCCGTGCCGGCGAAACCGCCGGGCCGAGGTGGTCACGGCGGTGTCGAGGAAGCGGAAGCCCCCGTGCTCGTGCAAGCGCGACGCGAGCTCCAGGTCCTCAAAGAGGGGCCATTCCGGGAAGCCGCCGACGGCGTCGAACGCCGATCGTTCGGCGAACTGGCCCCGGTCGCCGAAGCAGAGCCGAATCCACGGCCAGCGGGTGCACCAGGCATAGAAGCGGAGCAGGGGCGTCGGGTCGTCGAACTGCAGCCGAAACGCACCGCTGCGCGTGTGGGGGTCGTCGAGTGCGTCCCGGATGATCGAGAGGCCGTTCGGGGGGAGCAGGGTATCGGCGTGGAGAAAGAGAAAAATGCTCCCCGTCGCTTCCTCTGCGCCGCGGCTCATTTGCGTAGCGCGGCCCTGAGAAGCCCGGAGCACGGTGGTTCCTCGAGAGCGCGCCAGCGCCCGCGTCTCGTCCTCCGACCCCCCATCTACGACGAGGGTCTCGAACGGCTCTTCTTGGTGCTGGAGACGTTGCAGCGTGGACCCGAGCGTATTCTCCTCGTTGAGGGTGGGAATAACGACCGAAATGAGCGCTGACTCACGCACTCTACTTCATCGGGTGGGTGGCAAAAGCCGGTCTGCGACGGGTCGTCTCTTCGCTTTTGTGAGCTTACCAGATCATCTGTTTCATGCAGAAGACCGACCCGCCCGCCTTCAAGAACTCGCTCGTGTCGAGCTCGACCGGGACAAAGTCGTGTGCCCGCAGTCGCTCGTTCGTTTGCTCGCAGCCTTCCTGAATCAGCACGTGCTCGCCGTCGGGGCAATGGCCGTTGCAGGCCAGTTGGTGCCGCGCCTCGTGGTCGGGCACCTCGATGGGGGTGTCGAAGAGTGCGTCGATGAGGGCCGATCCCGTCTCGTCGAATGCGTCGGGGGCCACGAGGGCGTGCTCCGCGTCGAGCGGGCACAGGCAGGTGTCGAGGTGGTAGTAGTCGGGATCGGTGAGGCGGAGCAGCACGACCGGCGCCCATCCCTTCGAAATCCGCATCGAGATCATCAGGGAGAGAGTGTACGCAGTGTCCCCGGTCATCGAAGAAACGGTCGTAGTACGGCACTTCGCCCTCCCGGTGCTCGCTATGCATACGGCTGAGCACGACGCCCTTCGTGTCGGCATCGGGGTTGTAGAAAGGAAGGGTCTGGTTTGCACAGAACACCATGTCCGGGAGGCCGGGCTGGCCGTTGACCACGATCGGGTCCCGGTCGAGGGCCGTGTAAGCGGCGCGGACGGCCTTCCATTGCTGCCAGGCCACTTCTTTGTTCACAGCTCCCACGTTTTCCGACATGTGTGGATTAATCACGTACTCCACGTCAAAGTGGGTCGGGGTGGTGAGGACGACCCGGTCCGGGCGGGGAAGAGATGGCAGATCCTGCAGCTGAGCGTCAAGGGCGTCGGGCGTTTGGTAGACCATGCGGAGCGGTAATGGGTTGGAGAACGTGGTTAAAAGGTACGGAGCGAGCCTCGTTGCGTATTACGTATTTCGTATTGCGTATCTCGTATTGCAGCCTTCCCGATGACTGTCGGTGCTGTCGGGGTATCTTGGAGATGTTCTTGCGCAAGATGTTCTTACGCAATACGCACTACGCAGTACGCAGTACATACGAAGAGAGCCCCTCCGCGTGCGCCCTGATGCTGAGGGCGAATTGGGGCACGCACCCCTTAGAAATCCCGGCGGGCAAACCAGTAGCCGGTGATTCCGTAGGCCACCCCGCCGAAGAGAAGCGAGGAGAAGAAGGGATACCAGGAGGAGACCGCATCGCCCTTCGCAAGGGTCGATACAATCTCGGTCACCTCCGTAAAGTTGGGGAGGGTATGGTACAGTCCCCAGAACACAGGACGGCCCACGGCTCCGAGGGTGGGGCTGATCTGATTGGCCGCGGCGAGCACCATCGACACGAAGATGAGCCCATACGAGACGATCAGTCCCAAGGCCGTACTCTCGGTCCAGACGCCCATGAGCATGACGGCTCCGTACATGACCGCGAACATGCCCACCACGATGAGGAGGGAGAGCAAGAACCGCGGGTTCCACACGCCCGTCTTGAGCGACATGATGATCCAGACGCCGCCCATGAGGTACAGCGTGAGCACGGCAATGGCGCTCCAGACCCCCAGCACGTGCCCGAACAGGGCTTTCGTGCGGCTAACCGGCTTGGAGAGGAGCAGTTCGACCCGTCCAGCTGATTGCAGATCGGGGAAGAGGGAGGCGGAGGCAAAGAGGGCGAGGAGGATTCCGATCCAGTAGGCCACCCCGGCCACGACGGACTCGACGGCAATCACTATGCGGTCGAGCGTGAGCGGCGGACCGTCCTCACTGGTCATATCTTCGGGCGTAGCCTCCTGCCCGAAGAGGCGGATCCCCGCGAGCGATCCCTCCACCACGTCGAGGTTCAGCGCGAACGTGACGGCCAGCAGGACCAGGGAGCTGATGATAAAGAGCCCCAGCACGATTTTCCGGGCCCAGAGCTCCCGAAACGTGATGAGAACGAGGCCGAACAACGGGCGCATTGCGTGTGGGCGTTTGGGTTTTGCGTACGGGCGTTTGGGCGTGTGGGCGGTAAGCGTTGGGCGTTGTGCGTTCCGCGTTGAGGGAGGACGGTGGTGAGTGGAGGTGATCGCCGAATTGCGGAATCCGCATCACGAACTCACGCATCACGAAGGGGGGGCCACCACGTCGATGAAGTAGTCTTCGAGGGATTGTCGCAGTGGGGTGATCGATTCGACCTCCACGTCGGCCCCGCGGAGGCGGTCGAGCACAGCGTTGAGGGTCGTCCGGTCGTCGGCGTGGACGCGGTACTGGGCCAGGTCGGGATTGGGCGGGGCCCCGTCGGGAGCCGGTTGGAGCGCGGTGTCCGGGTCGTCCAGGAGCGCGTCGGGGATGGGCGTAGCGACCAGGTCGTACACGCGCTCCACGGCGGTAAGCTCCTCCACGCTCCCCTGCCGCACCAGCGATCCCTCGCGCAGAATGGCGATCTGCGTGCAGACCTTCTCCACCTCGGACAACAGGTGTGAGTTGAGGAAGATCGTCTTGCCCTCGTCCCGAAGCTCCAGCACGATGTCGCGGATGGCCCGGCGCCCCACCGGGTCGACGCCCCCCGTGGGTTCGTCGAGGAACAGCAGGTCCGGATCGCTGAGCAGGGCCTGCGCCAGCCCGAGGCGCTGCAGCATTCCCTTTGAGAAGGTTTTGACCTTCGAGTCGCCGCGCCCTTCCAGATCGAGACGCTCCAGTAGGGCCGGGATGCGGTCCATCCGCTCAGCGCGGGGCACGTCGGCGAGGCGGCCATAGGCGTGCAGGGTCTGCACGGCAGTGAAGAAGCCCGGAAAGCGGTGGTCTTCGGGGACGAATCCGATCCGTTGCCGCGCGGCGGAATCACCGGCGGGACGGTCGAAAAGGTGGGCTGTGCCGCTCGTGGGGTGGACGAGGCCGAGCAGAATCTTGACGAGGGTGGTCTTGCCCGCCCCGTTGGGGCCGAGGAGACCGAAGATGGCGCCCTCTTCCACCGTCAGCGACACGTCGTCGAGGGCCTGCACCGTCGATTGCCGCAGCAGCCCTGTGCGGTAGGTTTTCGACAGCGACGAGACGGACAGGGCGGGCATGGGCAGGAGTTCGCTGCTCTCTTTAGGTTCCAGCGGGGAGACTGAGAGGGACGAGACCTCGCATCACTCCGAGAAGGAGGACCCTCGGGCTGAGCGATTCAGACCAGCCCCGCAGGACACTCAGTTGTGGGGAGGGGAAGAGCAAAACGAGAGAGGCGACGTACAGAGAGTACACAGAGGGCCGGGATCGGCGAGATCTACGCGTCCGTCAGGGCCTCGATGCCGGGAAGGGGCGCGCCTTCGAGGAAGGTGAGGAGGGCGCCCCCGCCGGTGGACACGTGACTGATGCGGTCGGTGCATCCGGACTGACTGAGGGCCGACACCGAGTCGCCCCCACCCACGACGGAGAAGGCACCGTCGTCCGTAGCGTCGGCCACCACCTCCGCAATAGCCATCGTGCCCTCCGCAAACTGATCGATCTCGAAGACGCCCATCGGCCCGTTCCACACCACCGTGGAGGCATCGAGGATGAGGCTCCGATACGCATCGATCGTATCGGGACCAATGTCGAGTCCCATCTTGTCCTCCGGGATGTCGCTCGCCACGGAGGGTACAGCGTCCGCCTCCGCCGCCTCGGCGACGACGTGATCGCCCGGGAGGTGGAGGGTGTCCCCCGCCTGCTCATAGAGCGATTCGGCGGTCTCCAGCCGGTCGGTCTCGAAGCGGGAGGTGCCCACCTCGTGGCCGAGGGCCTTGAGGAACGTGTAGGTCATAGCGCCGCCGATGAGCAGGTGGTCGGCCGTCTTGGAGAGGGCCTCGATGGTTCCAAGCTTGTCGGATACCTTGGAGCCCCCGAGGATGGCGACCGTCGGGTGCTCGGGGTCGTCGCGGACGCGGGTCAGTGCCTCGATTTCCTTCTCCATGAGGCGTCCCATGACGGCCACGTCTACGTGCTCCGCCACCCCGGCCGTAGAGGCGTGAGCGCGATGGGCCGCCCCGAAGGCGTCGTTGACGTACACGTCGGCCAGATCGGCCAGGGCCTGCGCGAAAGTGTCGTCGTTCGACTTCTCCCCGGCGTCGAACCGCGTATTCTCTAGCAGAATGACGCTTCCGTCGCCCATGCCGTTGACGATCTCCTCGACGGTCTCGCCCACCGTGTTGCTAGAAAAACGCACCCGCTCCTCGATCAGCGTGCCGAGGTGGTCGCCCACGCAGGCGAGGCTCAGGTCCGGATCGGGCTGCCCCCCGGGCCGCCCCAGGTGGCTGATGAGGACGGCCTTGCCCCCATCGTCAAGGACCTGGCGAATGGTGGGAAGGGCGGCCCGAATGCGGGTGTCGTCCTCCACGCACGGGCTTCCGTCCTCGTCGGTGTCGAGCGGAACGTTGAAATCGACACGAATGAGGACGCGTTTGCCGTGTACGTCGACGTCGTCGAGGGTCAGCTTTTGCATAAAGAGTGGGGGCTGATCGAGCAGGACGGGCGATCCACCGCGCCGCCTCGGGGCGGAGGATCCGATCCCGAGGCGGATGCGGAGTCAAATTCGTGTTAAGCAGACTTGTTTGCAAGTCGCTCCACGAGGTCGACCGTTCGGCAGGCGTAGCCCCACTCATTGTCGTACCAGCCGACCACTTTCACTTGTGAGCCGGCCACGTTCGACCACGGCGCGTCGTAGATGCAGGAGTGCGGATCGTGGATGATGTCCCGCGACACGATCGGGTCGTCGCTGTAGGCGAGAATGCCGTCGAGTTCGCCGTGGGCGGCCTCCCGAAAGGCTTCGTTCACGTCCTCGATGGTGACATCCTGCTCCACGACGGCCGTCAGATCCGTAATGGACCCGTCGGGCGTAGGCACGCGCATGGCCATGCCGTCGAGCTTGCCATCGAGGTGAGGCAGCACCTCGCCCACCGCCTTGGCGGCGCCGGTGGTGGTGGGGATGATCGACTCGGCGGCGGTGCGGGCCCGGCGGAGGTCGCTGTGGGGCCCGTCCAAAATGTTTTGAGAAGACGTGTAGGCGTGGACGGTGGTCATGAGGCCGCTCTCGATGCCAAAGGCGTCGTCGAGCACCTTCACGAGGGGGCCCAGGCAGTTCGTCGTGCAGCTGGCGTTGGACACGATCTCTTCGTCGCCCGTCAGCACGTCATCGTTCACGCCGAGGACGACCGTCGCGTCGACCTCGCTCTTCGCCGGGGCGCTGATGACGACCTGATCGGCGCCGGCGTCGAGGTGCTGGGCAGCCTTCTCGCGCGTTCGGAAAATGCCCGTCGACTCGATCACCACGTCGGTGTCGAGGTCGCCCCAGGGGAGCGTGGTCGGGTCTTTCTTGCTATACACGGGAAATTCCTCCCCGTCCACCACGAGGGAATCCCCCTCTACGCTCACGTCCCCGGGGTACTGCCCGTGGACCGTATCGTATTTGAAAAGAGTCGCCAGCGTCTCGGCATCCGTCAGGTCGTTGACCCCCACGATGTCGATGTCCCGATCGTCATCTTCGAGCAGGGATCGAAAGCACAACCGACCGATTCGGCCAAATCCATTAATTCCGAGGTTGATAGCCATAATCCAGAATTGAGTCTAGGTTCGAAGATCGAACGAACGGCACGCCGGAACCACGCCGTACCACCGTGTACCGCGCGAAGATATCTGTGGAAGATCCCCCGTGCGAGGGACCAGATCACTGGACGTGACGCACCTGTAAGGTATAAAAATCCGGTTCTCTCATAAATAAAGATCACATGCAAAACCTTCCCCGTTGGCGGTCGGTCTCAGCCGAGGGGAAACGAACGAACGGCGGACCGTTAAACGGCATTCGCCACCCCAGATGGGTCCGGCTCCCACCGACCCATCCGTGTTAGGCCCCCTACTCTCGCACTTATAGGACTCTGGACACCCCGTCGAACATGACTGCCCTCGAGACGCCCGAGAAAAAATCCCGCCGCCAGGAGCTTCGGCAAAACTTTTTTATCGACCTCTATGCGCGGGCACTGCTGTTTTACGACGAGAACCGTCGGTTGGCACAGGGGATTGGCGTGGCGCTCCTCGTGCTTGTGCTGGCCATTCCCGGGTACATCTACTATCACCAGCAGCAGGAACAGGCCGCCAACCAGCAGCTTGGCCAAATCCTTCCCGTCTACGAGCAGGGAAAATACCAGCAGGCCCTCGACGGGACGGGGGATCAGGCGGGGCTCCTCACGATTGCCGATAACTACAGCAATACGGACGCCGGCAACCTTGCCACCTTCTACGCGGCCAATGCGCTCTACCGGCTCGAAGAGTACGACCGGGCCCGCACCTATTTCCAGCGGTTCGAGAAGGAGCAGGACTTCCTCGGGGCGAGTGCGTTTGCCGCCCAGGCTGCAATTCAGGAAAACAAGGGCTCCCTTCAGGAGGCCGCTGAGCTCTACGAACAGGCCGCATCGCAGTACGAGAACAAGCTGACCGCTCCACGCTACCTGCTCAACGCGGGGCAGGCTTACGAAGAGGCAGGCCAGTACGAGGCAGCGATGGACGCGTACCAGCGGATTCAGGAGGAGTATCCGGAGTCCGATCAGGCCACGAAGGCCGAGCAGTACAGGGCGCGAGCGGAGATGCGCGAGAAAAAGGCCACTTCGTCGTAGAGGATTGTTCGGGGAGGGGGGTGACCTTTAGCAAAGCCTGCCGGAGGTTTCTTCTGTCGCTTCTTCGAATCTCCGCGTGTCGCCTATTCCGGCATCGGGGGCGCCGTGGTCCGTTTCATGGACGAGCCGCTCGTTCCGTCATGCCTACGATCCTGGTTGTTGACGACGAGGCGAGTATTCGCCGGACGCTCCGCGAAATTCTTGAGTACGAGGACTTCGAGGTCGAGGAGGCCGTCGATGGGGAGGAGGCACTGACGGCCCTCCGCGAGAACGCGTACGACCTCGTCATCCTCGACGTGAAGATGCCGAAGATCGACGGCATGGAGGTCCTCGAGATGATTGCCGAGGAGGGCTACGAAGTGCCCGTCCTCATGATCAGTGGCCACGGCACCATCGAAACGGCCGTGGAGTCGACCAAGCTCGGGGCGTACGACTTCATCGAAAAGCCGCCGGATCTCAACCGCCTCCTCGTCACAGTTCGCAACGCCCTGGACCACGGCCAGCTTGAGGTCGAAAACCGGCGGATGCGGCAGGCCATCACCGAGCAAAGCACGGGCGACCTTTCTCCCATCATTGGGGAAAGCGAGGCGATCCGGGAGATCAAAGACACCATCGAACGAGTGGCCCCGACGGAGGCACGGGTGCTGATCTCGGGCGAGAATGGCACGGGCAAGGAACTGGTGGCCAAGTGGATCCATCACAAGTCGGCCCGCGCCGATGAGCCGATGGTGGAGGTTAACTGTGCCGCCATTCCGAGCGAGCTCATCGAGAGTGAACTCTTCGGCCACGAGAAAGGGGCGTTCACGGGGGCTACGCAGCAGCGAATCGGCAAGTTCGAGCAAGCCCACGAGGGCACCCTGTTTCTCGACGAGATCGGCGACATGAGCCTCTCGGCGCAGGCGAAGGTGCTACGGGTGCTGGAGGAGAACGAGATCGAGCGCGTGGGGGGTGAGCACAGCATTTCGGTCGACGTGCGGGTCGTGGCGGCCACGAATAAGGACTTGATGGAAGAGATCGAGGAGGGGCAATTCCGCGAGGATCTGTACCATCGGATCGGCGTCATTCTCATCGACATCCCGCCCCTCCGAGAGCGTCGCGACGACATCCCGCCCCTCACGCGCCACATCGCCGAGCGGGTGGCCCAGCGAAACGGCCTCCCGCCCAAGGACTTTACCGACGACGGCGTCCAGCGACTGCGTCGGTACGACTGGCGGGGCAACGTCCGCGAGCTGCACAACGTCATCGAACGCCTGCTCATCCTCGTGGACGGCGACACGATTGAGGCCGCCGACATCGACCAGTTTGTGCAGCCAGCTGGGGGGGCGGACGGTCCCACGCAGAAGCTCATCGAGGGCTACGACGACTTCAGCGATGCCCGCGATCAGTTCGAAAAGCACTTTATCCAGCACAAGCTCCACGAGCACGACTGGAACGTGAGCCAGACTGCCGAGACGATCGGCATTCAGCGCTCGCACCTGTACAACAAGCTCAACAAGTACGGGCTTGAACGAGGAGATTAGGTGTGCTTCGTATTTCGTATTGCGTATTTCGTATCAGGTCGTCCCTCTTTGCGGAGCCCTTACGCAACACGCACTACGT
>PXSX01000405.1 GCA_003022655.1 Bacteroidetes bacterium QH_1_64_81
CGCCTGTAGACTCCTCGCGGCGGTCCCTGGAGGGCAATGGCCTTCTGTTCCGGTTTGCGTTTTGGCTGTTCGTGGGGGCCATTTCGTTCAGTATCGCGGGGATGTTGCTTCTCCGGCTCGTTCCTTCCGCGATGTCGGTTTTCGGGCCGATGTACGCGACGCTGGTGAAGACGCCGACGTGGACGTTCATGGTCCTGCTCGCGCTTCTGCCCGTTTTGATGTACGGCCCTCAGTTGGGCTGGGTGCGGATCGGTCTTATGGCCGCGTGGGGAGGCTTCGTCGGCGGGGCGGGCGAGCTTATCGGCACGACCGGCGTGCTGACGGTCGGGGGCGTTCCGCTTCCGTTCGGGGAGTACCAGTACACTCGGTGGCTGGGCCCGAAGATTGCCGGCCACGTGCCGTACTTCATTCCGCCTTCGTGGTTTGCGATGTCGATTATTTCTCTGGACTTAGCGCGGGGAGTGACGGATCGGCGGGTCGGGTCCTTGTTTCTCGGCACCTTCTTTATGGTGCTTTGGGACGTGTCGCTCGATCCGGCGATGAGCCGGGCCTTTCCGTTTTGGGAATACGGGACGGACGGGTTTTTTTTCGGGATGCCGCTTTCGAACTGGGGCGGATGGGCGGCCGTCACGTTCGTGATTCTGGTCGGCTACGAGTATCTTCGGGGGAGCCGTCCGGTTGGAAACGAGTGGGCTCCGTGGGTGTACGCCCTCAACTGCTTTTTCCCTCTTTCGATTTGCCTTATTCGGGACGCGTACCTCCCCGCCCTGATCGGCGCTCTTGCGGCACTGGTTCCGTTTCTGCTGCTGTGGAGGTACGATCCGGGTTCGCTGAAGCGCGCCGCATCGCGTTTGCGGGCCTGAGGCTCTGTTTTCGTCTGCTCGCGCCCTGCTCGCCTGCTCGCGTCCTGCTCGTCTTCTCGCGCCCTGAACGTTGAACGGACGTTCCGATGCCTTCCCGTTCCCGCGACAGCCGCTTCAGCGACAGCCGTTCCCTCGACAGCTGCTCCCTCGACGGCCGCTCCCTCGACAGCCGAGCCGACGAGGACCGGTGGATCTGGGAGTCCTTTCGGTCCCACTCCCGGACGTTCTCCCTGGCGACCTACCTTTTGCCCCGCTCCGTGCAGATGCCCATCGCTACCCTGTACCTCTACTGCCGGCGCGTGGACTCGATTGCCGACCGGCGCGTGCTGGAGGTCGGCCGGGAGCGCGCCCTGGAGGAGGTCAGGCGTCTTCGCGATCGCCTCGACGAGACGCTGGCGGGGCATCCTCCGCCCCACGCGGTGCTCTGGCGGCGCCTCGCCGACGTCCGTGAAGACATTTTCCTCCCCCGCGAACCGTTGTACGAACTGATCGAGGGGGCGATTTGGGACCTGGAGGGGCGCCCGATCGAGTCGAAGGACGACCTGATAGACTACTCGAACCTCGTGGGAGGCAGCGTGGGGGCGATGATGCTGCCCTTCCTCGCGGCCCCCAGCCGGCACGAGACGCTGGAGCCGGCGGCCCGGCGGCTGGGCATTGCGATGCAGATTACCAACATCGTGCGGGACGTGGGGGAAGACATCAGCGACCTCGACCGGATTTACGTCCCCAGGCGGTGGCGCGACGCGCACGAGGTGGCCGAGGAGGACCTTCGGGCCGCCCGCCTTTCGAACGGCTACCCGAAGCTGATGGAGCAGGCGATGGAAACCGCCGAGCACTACTACGCGGAAAGCTTCGAGGGGGTGGCGGCGCTTCCGGCTCGCTCCCGCTACGGGATCCGCGCGGCGGCCCGGATGTACCGGGAAATCATGAACGAGGTGCGGGCCAACGGCTACGACAACTTAAGCCGGCGCGCCTACGTTTCCTTCCGGCGCAAGCTGTTTTTGATGTTCTACGACGGGTACCACCGCCGCAAGCGCCGGCTGGCCTCGGAGGCGTGAG
>PXSX01000406.1:0-4423 GCA_003022655.1 Bacteroidetes bacterium QH_1_64_81
GGAGGAGGGAACCGTTCGCCTCGACGCACCACCGACGCCCATCCATCCGGAGACGACCCGAGAGGCGCCGGTCGACGTCAGCGCGGTCCCATTCTCCTGGGAAGGCGTTCCGGAGGCCTCGGGCTACCGGTTTCAGGTGGACTCAGCCGAGGATTTCGACGATCCGGTCGTCGATCTTAGCGTCGACCGGACCACCTCGATCACGCTCCACGACGTGCTTTCCGCAGAGGATAGGTCGTTCTACTGGCGCGTCCGGCCGCTCTTTCGCGCGGAGAGCACCGGTCCGTGGAGCCATCCCGTTTCGTTCACTGTCGCTCCTCCGGCGGAGGAGGAAGAGGACCTCGCCCCCGAAGCGGCCGACCCGCAGGCGTCGGCCCGGGCCGCCGGACCGGTCGAGCACGCCCGCACGAGCCGAGCCACAACGCTCACCGTCTCCCTGCTCGCTGTCCTGAGCTTCATCGCCACCCTCCTGCTCACCATTCTATTTAGCTGAGCAGACGCGTGTCCCCGATTCACCTCCCACAACTCCTGACCCATCATTCCAATGATCCAACGACGCACCGTCGGCATCGTCGGCACCGGCAACGTGGGCACCGCGGCCGCCTACGCCCTGTTCAACCAGGGCCTCGCCAGTCAAATTCTGCTCCACGACAAAGATGCGGGCCGGGCCGAGGGCGAGGCGATGGACCTCATGCACGGGCAGCAGCTGGTGGGCCGCATCACGTGCCGGGCCGTCGACTATCCGGCCCTGAGCGATGCCCAAGTCATCGTCCTCTCGGCGGGCGCCAGTCAGCAGTCGCCCGATGAGACCCGGCTCGACCTCCTTCAGCGCAACGCGGACATCTTCCGCGAGATCATCGTTCAGCTCGACAGACACGCCCCCGAGGCCATTCTCGTGGTTGCCACGAATCCGGTCGACGTGCTCACGTACATCTGCCAGAAGCTGAGCAGCCGCCCGAACCGCCGCATCATTGGCACCGGGACGCTGCTGGATACGGCCCGCTTCCGGGCGCTACTGGGGCGCCACTATGGGGTGGACCCCCGCTCGGTGCACGCCTACATCTTGGGGGAGCACGGCGACTCGGAGGTGCCCATCTGGAGCAACGCCACGATCGGCGGGCAGACCATCTACGAGCGGACTGTGCTGGGGAAAGACTGGGAGCCCGACACGATGCAGTCCCTTTTCGAACAGGCCCGCGACGCGGCCTATGAAATCATCGATCGGAAGGGTCATACGGACACGGCCATCGGCGTCGTGATTGCCCGTATCGTGCGGGCCGTGCTCGAAGATCAGCAGAACGTGCTGCCGGTGAGCACGCGGCCCGACGGCGCATACGGCATCGAAGATGTGTGCCTGAGCATTCCGTGCGTGGTCGGGCTCGAAGGAGTAGAAAAGCGCGTAGACCCCGAGCTGAGCGACGACGAACGGAAGGCCCTTCAGGCATCCGCCCAGGCCCTCCACGAAAGCCGGCAGGGCCTACAGGTCGAGCCTTAAGAAGCTGGCGTCTGGTGCGAAAACTCCGGCTTGACGAAACATTCGTTCCTGGGATTCGTGCTGCGGGCAGTGACCGCACCGATCCGGCCCAAGTGCCGGAACAGTCATTCGCATCTAACAAAGACGTCCGGAAGCTCCTCCGTTTAGGCAACGCGCCCATACGAACCCTCCACGTTCCTCCTCAACTGTTCTCATGCATAAATCCCCTCTCTCATGACTGCAAGTGCCAGAGCATCAAGCGTAAGTGCGTCCGAAGTGGTGGAGCGCCTCGATCAATTTGCGTACTGGACCGACGAGTGTATTACCATCCCCGGCCTTAACGTTCGAGTCGGCCTTGATCCGATCATCGGCCTCATGCCGGGATGGGGAGACGTTGTCGGTGCAATTGTCTCGTGCTACGTTCCTTATCAAGCTTACCGCGCTGGAGCCCCTATCCCCCTCATCTTCACGATGCTCGCCATCATCATGATAGAGGCTGTCGTCGGGGCGATACCCGTGGTAGGCGACCTCGTTGACGCCGCGGTGAAGTCCAACAAGATCAACGTACGGATGCTGAAAGACCATCTCGGCGTCTAACACCGCATCCGAGATTCCAGGGGAGTGGTGGCGGTGCCCGGTCCACCGTCGGAGGACGATTTAGGAGGTGGGCAGGTCCGGCTTCGTCACGCCTGTTGTCTCCACTGCATCGGCCTCTTCTTTGTCCTCGGGCCCCCCATCTCCACCGGCCTCGTCCTCCTCGTCCCAGTTCTCAATGGTCTCCAGGACCGTGTCCACGATCTCGTCTTCGGGGATCGTGTCCACGACCTCGCCGTGCTTGAAGAAGTGCGCACGGCCCCGGCCCAGCGACACGCCAAGGTCGGCCCCCTCCGCCCGAGCCGGCCACAGGTGGGGCACGCGATGATGTTAACGCCGGGTCGCCCGATGCCCAATGATTTGAGAATGCGGTGCCCCACCTTGACCTCCTCCACCGGATCCGCCGCCAGCGAGACGCGAATCGTGTCCCCGATGCCGTCGGCCAGCAGGGAGCCGATGCCGATGGAGCTTTTGACGGTGCCGGTGTCAAGCGTGCCGCTCTCCGTCACCCCTAGGTGCAGCGGGTAGTCCGTCTCCTCAGCCACCTTGCGGTAGGCCTGAATCATCATGTAGGGGTCGGAGTGCTTCACCGAGATGACGATGTCCTCGAAGTCGTTGCGATTACAGACCTCCACGTGGCGCATCGCGCTCTCATAGAGGGCCTCCGGTTTGGGGTAGCCGTGTTTTTCCAGAATGTCCTCCTCCAAGGATCCGGAGTTGACCCCAATGCGGATGGGGATGCCCGCCTCCTTGGCGGCCTCCAGCACCTCGCGCTCCCACTCGCGCTTCCCGATGTTTCCGGGGTTGATGCGCACCTTGTCGACGCCTGCCTCGATGGCCTTGAGCGCGTACTGGTAGTTGAAGTGGATGTCGGCCACGACGGGCACGGGCGCGCCCTGCACGATGTCGTCGAGGGCGTCGGCGTCTTCAGGGCGGGGAACGGCCACCCGCACGATGTCGGCGCCCGCGTCGGCCACCCGCTCGATCTCGTCGAGGGTCGTCTCCACCTCGTGCGTCTTCGACACGGTCATGGTCTGGACCGAGACCGGGGCACCACCGCCAATCTGCACGTCACCGACCTGGACGGGGCGGGAGGAGCGGCGAGGGCGTTCCATAGGGCAAAGCGAACTTGGTGACGAAGTGTGGAATCGAGGGCGTTCTTCCTGTTGCGTATTTCGTATTACGTATTTCGTATTGCGTATCTATCTGTCTTCTAACACCTTACGCAATACGCACTACGAAAAATGGATCACAAGCTCCCCTCCCCTTGCGGCTTATTCACTCATCCCCCAACTCATGACTCATAAACTCATGACTCATAAACTCACGACTGACTCGCCTCGTACAGGATGCGCTTCTCCTCGTCGCTGAGCGAATCGTACCCCTCCTCGCTGATTTTGTCGAGGATCCGGTCCACCTCCGTCGACTGACCGTCCGACTGATCGGCGGGTGCGCCATCCGAGGACGAGGCCGGACGCGGCGATTGGGAGTCGGCCCCAGTCGCGTCGCTGTCTGTTCCGCCGCCGAACAGGCCCTTCAGACGCTCGAACAGGGTCGGTACGCGCGGGGAGGACCGGCGTGACCGAGACTGGCCTCCCCCAGACGTCCCCGTCCATGACGGGAGCCCCAGCTCCCCACGCTGGAGCTTCGCGTAGAGGAAACCGGTCAGCGCCCCGCCCCAGTGGGCCGCCACGGCCGTCCCGCTGCTTGAGAGGGCCTGGAGGGCATCGATGATCAGAAACCCGACTACGACCCAGAGTAGCGGCACGATCCCGAAGAAGAGCAGCCGAATCTGCTTGTAGGGATACAGGATCGCCACGGTGGTCAGCACGCCGAGCACCGAGGCCGAGGCCCCCAGCACCGGAATGCTCCGCCCCCCAACCGTGCCCCCCGCAATGCTCGGCGCGAAGGGACTGAGGATCAGACAGATCAGGGCCCCTCCGACGGCCGTCGCCAGGTAGACGGTCCAAAACTGCTCCGACCCGTGCATGCGCTCAAACTCCCGCCCCACCCAGAAGAGCAGCAGCATGTTGATCCCAATGTGGAGCAGCCCTGCGTGCATGAAGCTGTACGTCACGAGCTGCCAGGGCTCCAGCAGAATGTCCGGGAAGACGGGATGCAGGGCCACGTGCTCCCGCAGCAGCTCCAACCCGGGGGGCCACAGGTACAAGAGTTGCATGACGACCCACACCACCACGTTGATCGTAATGATGGTGCGCAGCGCTGAAGGCTGCTGGTAATACCACGTTTTGAAGTCGTTCACGGTCGGAGGCTGAGCTGGTGACCCCAATCAGAAACGGAGTGGCGGTACAGGACAACTCCCGGCGACCCGCCAAAAATACACGGCCTTATACC
>PXSX01000406.1:4520-14595 GCA_003022655.1 Bacteroidetes bacterium QH_1_64_81
CGCCAGTACTGGATGAGGAGAAAGCCGACCACCATGCCGCCCAGATGGGCAAAGTTAGCGACGCCCGCCTGCGTGCCGGTGACCGCAGAATAGAGTTCCAGCGCGCCGAATCCGATGACGAGCCATTTGGCCTTGATCGGAAACAGAAACCAGATGTAGATGGGCTGATTGGGAAACATCATGCCGAAGGCCAGAAGGATCCCGTACACCCCACCGGAGGCCCCCACCGTCGGAACCGGGCTGCTCACGAAAGCCAGGTGGGTAAGGGCCGCGCCGATGACACACGCGAAGAAGAAGAACACGAACCGCTGCGATCCCCACCGGTTTTCGACCTGCACCCCAAACATCCAGAGGGCAAACATATTAAAGAGTAAATGGCCGAAGCTCCCGTGAAGAAAGGCATACGAGATCAGTTGCCACGGCCAGAAGTCGGGCCCGGCGGTGCCGGGCGGGTAAAGCGGCATGAGGTCGAGCACGTGTGCTAGGATGGACGAGCTGGCCAGGGTCTCGGCCGCCAGGAACTGGGCAATGAAAAACAGGCCGTTGAGCACGAGGAGGTTCTTGATCACCGGCGGCATCACAGAGAACTGCGTGGGTGGCCGGTAGTGGGTGCGACGCGGCATACGTCAGGAACGTCTTTGGGGAACAAATCGGGCCGCGGAGAAGCGCAAAGCGGCTCAAGCACGTCCTACGAGTCTCGCTCGGGTCCGTTCGGGGCACATCGTCGTTGGAGAGGACGTTCTGATCACCATCCGTCGCCTAGTCTGCAGACATCGCTCTCGTGGTTCTCTTTGTGTCTGATATGCATTTCGGCCGCGGGGCCCGGTCGTCGGAACGGGACAAGGAGCAGGCGCTCATCGAATGTCTTGACGCCCACGAGGGCGAGGTCGATCATCTCTACCTGCTCGGCGACGTGTTCGACGGGTACATCGAGTATCGCCGCCTCGTCCCCAAAGGATTTGTTCGGTTTCAGGGCCTGCTCGCCCGCTGGACCGACCGGGGCGTGCCCGTCACATACCTGCTCGGCAACCACGATCCGTGGCACCACGATCACTTCTCGGAGGAGTTGGGCGCAACGCTCGTCCCGGACGCGATCGAGGTCACCCACTTCGGACGCCGCCTGCACCTTGCCCATGGCGACGCCCCGACGGCAAACCACCGGTCGCGCACCTGGTTGCGCACACTGCTTCGTCATCCCCTGTTCGTGCGCCTCTACCGCGCTCTTCCGGCCGATCTGGGTCTCGGGCTCGCCCGCTGGGTCAGCCGACGGCTCCACGACTGCGACGAGAGCGCTCCCGTCGCCGACATTCTCCGCGATCGGGCCCGGGCGCTCCTGCGGCGCGACGGGCTCGACGGGGTCGTGCTGGCCCACAGCCACGTCCCCACGCTACACGACGGCCCGAACGGCGTGTATGCAAATACGGGAAATTGGTACGAACAGCGCACCTTCGCCCGTTTGGACGAAGACGGGCTACACCTCCAGCGGTGGAACGGCGCGCGCGTTCAAGACATTGAATCCGTCGGGCTGTAGCGGGCGGCCCCCATTCGGAGCGGAGGCCGTAGCCGCCCCGTTCCACTTCTGTTTCGTCTTCCTTCCTCATCGGACGCGGGCCTATGTCTGAGTGGCCATATTCCGACGAAGAGCTCGATCAGTACTTCAGTGACCGGTCCGCCCGCGAGGAGGCCCATTCGGGCGGAGAGGGGCCGTCCCGGACGTTCTCGGGACTGCGTGGCTTCTTCCATCGCCGGATCGCGGACCCGATGAAAGCGCAGGCCGCCGTCGCGCTCTCCGTGATTGCTGGCCTGCTGATGATTGGGACCCTGGCCCTCGGCCTCTACGTCTGGACGCTCACGGACAACGTCCCCTCTACGGAGAGCCTCGAGGATCCGACCATGGAGTTGGCCACGATCGCCTACACGGCCGACGGGGAGGAGCTGGCCCGGTACGCCCGGCAAAACCGCTCCTGGGTCCCGTACGACAGCATCTCGACCCCTGTTAAGCACGCTGCCATCGCCACAGAGGACCAGCGCTTCTACGAGCACTGGGGAGTGGACCCCACGGCCATCATGGCCGCGATGGTCGACATCTTGACCGGCGGCTTTCGGGGCGGGTCGACCATCACCCAGCAGCTCGCGCGCAACCTGTACAACGAAAAAGTAGGGCGGGCCGTCACCCTTGCGCGCAAGTTGAAGGAGATGGTCACCGCTGCAGAGCTGGAGCGGCGCTATACGAAGCGGGAGATCATCGAGATGTACCTCAATACAGTCAACTTCGGGGGAAATGTGTACGGCATTGAGTCCGCGGCGCACACGTACTTTGGCCGTCAGGCCGCCGACCTCGACACCCTTCAAGCGGCCACCCTCATCGGGCTCCTGAAGGCAACCTCCTACTACAACCCTGTTCGGAACCCGGAGAACGCAAAGCAGCGGCGGAACGTCGTCCTGCGCCTGATGCGCGATCAAGGCTTTATCGAAACGTCGTACTACCAGGAGCACGCCGACGAGCCGGTGCAGGCAGACTACCATTCGTCGCGGCTCTCCGCCAGTCTCGCCCCCTACTTTGCCGAGCATGTGCGAACGACCCTGTCGAAGTGGGCCACGAACGAGGAGTATGAGGACCACCCCCTCCACGGCCGCGACATCTACGGGGAGGGCCTCCGCGTCTACACAACCCTTGATTCGAAGCTGCAGGGATTGGCGCGCACAGCGGTAGAGGAGCAGATGTCGGGCCTTCAGAAAGTGGTGGGCTACCAGTGGAGCGCACCCTCGCCGGGGCTTCACAGCACCTCGCTGGACGACTACCGTTCCCTCGAACCGGGAGAAGACTACGACCCCTTTGCGCACTTCTGGGAGTCGAACCCCGAGGTGCTGAACGCCTCCATCCGTCAGACCTCTCGGTACGACACGCTGCGGGCCCGAGGGATGGGGGAACAGGAGGCCATCGACCGGCTTCGTGACAAGGAGGCCTTTCTCGATTCGCTGAAAACCGCAAAGAGCCGCCTTGGGGCAGGAATGGTGTCGATCGATCCCCGCAATGGGCACGTAAAGGTGTGGATTGGGGGGCGCGACTTCCGGACCGAAAAGTACGACAAGGTCGGGACTTCCCGGCGCCAGCCCGGGTCCACCTTTAAGCCCTTCACCTACACCGCCGCCATCGACAACGGCTACTCTCCCTACGACACGCTGCTGGACAGCACCTTCACCTGGGACGAGGCGGGGGCCAAGACCTGGTCGCCAAAGAATTACAACAGGAAATCCTCCGGCAAGATGCTTACGTTGAGCCAGGGGCTGGCCAACTCAAAAAACACGATTACGGCCCGGCTCGCGCTCGACCTGAAGTCGAGTACCGTGGCCACGTATGCAAATCGGATGGGGATTCCCGAACGTGATCTTGAGGCTGTCCCGTCCATTGCCCTTGGCACGAGCAGCGTCCGCCTGCTCGACATGGCGACCGCCTACAGCACCCTCGCAAATGGGGGCCTGTACAATGAACCCGTGGCGATTACCCGCGTCGAAGACCGACACGGGAACTTGATCTGGTCTGCGTCGCCCAGCCCGCGCGAGGCCCTTTCTAAGCGAACAGCCTACACGGTCGTGGACATGATGCGCGGCGTGATCGACTACGGCACGGGCGCCCGCATTCGCACGCAGTTCGACCTCGGCGAGTACGACCTCGCGGGCAAGACGGGCACCACCGACCGGTCGGCCGACACCTGGTTCATGCTGATGCATCCCAAGCTAGTGAGTGGATCCTGGGTGGGCTTTGAGGACCAGCGGCTCACCTTCCGGACCAGCTTCTGGGGCCAGGGCGCCCACAGTGCGCTCTTCCTCGTTGGCGACTACTACCGAAAAATTGTGGAGTCGGAGGAGGTGTCGCTTTCGAGGAAAACCTCCTTCCCGCTGGTTCAGGACTACGGAGCTCCGGAGGACACCACGGAGTCCGATGATGGCAGTCGCGTCGGCTGGTAGCGGCAGTTGCGGATTGCGAGTGTCGAACGTCGAGTCTAGACCTCGGTTCTGGCCCGGTGTTCTCACGAGAGGCGTGGCGAGGCACGAGAGGTCGTTCACGATGCCATGTGCGTATGCTGTTGCGCACCGCAGGCGATGCCCACGCGTCGTCGAGGAGCAAAAGTGAGCAGATGGGGCCGCCTCTGGAGCCGCAGTCGCGTCCCGTGAGAAATCCGGGCTAAGCAAACGACTCCCGCCGCCTCGTCGCAGTCGGCCCGCCGTTTTGGGGACTCATGCCGGTTCCCCCGAGTCCTTGAACAATCCTCACCGCAAAGCGCGAAACGCAAAACGCCCTGTGAAGCTGCTGCACACGGCCGACATCCACCTCGGATTCAAGACTCACGGCCGGCGCGATCCGGACACGGGCCTGAACACGCGGGTACTGGACGTGCGGGACTCCCTCGACGCGGTGGTGCAGCGGGCCCTCGATGCAGAGGTGGACGCCTTTCTGTTCTGCGGTGACGCCTACCACACCGCCGACCCCACCCCCACGCAGCAGAAAATCTTCGTTCAGAGCCTCCGCCCGCTCGCCGACGCTGGCATTCCCATCGTCCTCGTTGTGGGCAACCACGACCATCCCGTCACCTTTGGCCGCGCGTCGTCGCTCGACATCTTCGATCACGTCGCTGGCGAGGTGTACTGCTACCGAAAGCCGGCCCCGAACGTCCAGATCATCGACACGGCGAGCGGCCCGCTTCAGCTCATTCCGCTGCCCTGGCCCATCCGGAGCCAGATCCTCACCAAGGACGAGTATCGCACGATGTCGCCGGACGAGTTGCGTCAGTTCATCGAAGAGCACTACGTGACCTACATCCAGCGCCGGACGAACGAAATCCTGGAGGGTGAGCCCGGCGCGGCGGTGGACGGCACGGAGCGACCCCTCTCCGCCGACGTGCCCACCGTACTGGCGGGTCACGTCACCGTGCAGGGCGCCGCGCTGGCGGGCTCGGAGCACACCACCACGATCGCGTCGGAGCCCACGTTTACCGTCGGCCAGCTCGCCGTGCGGCCCATCGACTACGTCGCCCTGGGCCACGTGCACCGGCCCCAGGATCGCAACGAGGAGGGCCATCCCCCCGTCGTCTACTCCGGGAGCATCGAGCGGGTGACGTTCAACGAGGCCAACGAACCGAAGGGGTTTCAGCTGGTGGACATCGATTCCTCGCGCGACCCGCGTACCCACACTGCGTTTGTAGATACCCCGGCGCGCCCCTTCGTCGCCGTGGAGGTGGATGCGCGCGAGACCGACGAACCGACCGAGCGGATCCTGGAGGCGATTCAGGATCAGGACGTGAGCGACGCCATTGTCCGGGTGCGCTACCGGGTGGACGAGGAGCAGGTAGCCCAAGTTGACCAGGCTCGTCTCCGAGAGGCCCTGGCACCGGCCGACACAGTGGCCGCCATCGAGCGTACGGTCGACCCGGCCGAACGCAAACGGCGCACGGTGGTCACGCGCGAATCCGGACTCGAAGAGGCCGTCCGCCAGTACGTGGGCCAGCACGATGAGCTGGCGGGGATGACAGACGAACTCGTGGAAACGGCCCTAGAGCTCGAATCCGAACTCGACGCCGAGCGTTCGGGAGGAGACTGAGCGGTGTGCTGCCCGCGTCCCGCTCAGTGGATCCGTGGGTCAGACCCAAGTCCGACGTTCAATCCCGGCGACGATCGTACCCAATATGTAATTGCCGCGCTCGTACCGCCGATCGGTTGAATGTTCGCCCACCCGTCCCCATCTTATGAATTCCCACTACTCACTGTGCGCTCGAAACTGGGGCCGCGCATCCAGAAGATGATCGGGACGCGCGGACGGTTTCGCAATCAACGCATTCAAAGCCCGTGGATATCGAAAATCGTACCGTAGTCATCCCGCGTGAGGAAGACACGACCAAGAAGGAAGAACCCATCGAGGTGTGGCCGCTGGTCGAGGCCGCGCTCGACAAGGTGGACGCCGATCCGACCACCTACCAGGCGGCCCAGGCGGCCATGGAGGTGAGCGACGGCTGTGCGACCCTGGCTAACTTCTTGATCAGTCAGGCCGAGCAGGTCGAGAAGATGGACTACCGATTCAAGGTGCCTCTGATCGTGCTCGGGGCCAAGCTCGCCCGCGAGGACGGCGGTGCAGACACCATTTACGATCCCGAAGAGGGCGCCCTCCACTTCGAGACCAACGAGCACCACTTTGCCTTCGAGGTCTACGAAGACTGGACCGTCGACTGGGAGCGTGTAGCCGATCAGACGGAAGGCGGCTACAACTGGGACGGTGTCGAGAAGCAGGTATGGGCCCTCGACTGGCTCATGGCCTACCTCGAGGTTCCTTCTGACGACTACATGGTTGACGACGAGGGCGAGGACGACGACCAGTATTATAGCCGAATCTGACAGGACTCGGGGCCATTCTTCTCAAGGACCCGTCGCCTTCACGGCCGGTCCGGCCGGACGCTCTTCGCTATACCGCTCTTGGGGGAGTGCTTCCGAGGGAACGCCCTTTCCGTATCTTCTCGGATCGCATTGCGAGGTTTGAGTTGCGGAGAGAGCCCGATTAGCAGTGGCAGTCTCACGCAATCCGAAACACGCAATACCGCTGGTCAGGGCCGAGCCTCCGACTTCACCCCAATTTTGAGTTCGGGAGAGGACAGGACCACCCGAAAAGTCACGACTGAGAGTGCAGGAGGCGACCCGGAGTCCCCATCGTCTGTAGGAAGGGTCAGCCGGGGGCGTGCATAAGATGCACGCGCACGTTCGGGGTTTGAACCGCATCGCGGGCCGCTCGGGCGGCGTCTCTCGTTTCGAAGATGCCGTACACAGCTCCGCCCGAGCCCGAAAGGGAGACGTAGGCAGCGTCGGTGTTGTGAAGGGCAGTCCGAATCTCGGCCACCGCGGGCGTCGCCTCCGCGATCGGGGCCTCAAAGTCATTTGTTAGTTCCGAGCGCCAGCGGGCGAGGTCGTTCGACGAAACAATGCGTCGCAGGTCGCCCCGATTCGTACCGCGGGGGGATACTTGCGCATAGGCCCACGGGGTCGGGATCTGCACCTGGGGTGCGGCGATGAGGAGAGGAAACGACAGGCGGTAGTCGTTTCCGTCGTCGGAAAGCGGCGACAGGACATCGCCGCGTCCGGTGGCATAGGCGGCGGGAGCGTCTTGCAGGAAGAACGGCACGTCGGCCCCGATGGCCTTGCCAATCTCGTGGAGCGCTTCGGGCGGCGGATTCAGGTCCCATAGGCACGCGAGGAGCCGGAGGGTCGCCGCCGCGTCGCTGGAGCCGCTCCCCAACCCAGCCCCGTAGGGCACCTGCTTCTCCAAATGAAGCTCCGCCCTCTCCGTCACGTCGAACGCGTCCGCGAGGCGATGGGCCGCCTGGAGGCAAAGGTTGCTCTCGTCGGCAGGCAGTGCCGGATCCGAGCAGGTGAGCGACAGCGTCTCCGCCGGAGCGGCGGTAACGGTGTCGGCCCAGTCGATGCGATGGAGAATGGTCTCAATGTCGTGATTCCCGTCCGGGCGCTCGCGGAGGACGTGGAGCCCCAGGTTGATCTTGGCGGGCGCGCGTTGAGTGAGGGGCATTTTGGGGGAGGGCGCGGGAGTGCGGGAGAATGGGGGAAGGAGCGCGTAGGAATTGGGTAGGAGGGAAGGGGGAGAGTGAGAGATAGAACGTCCGGAAGAGTGTTGGGGGGTTGGAAGGAGTCCGCTGGGGGCAGAACTGTTCAAGAAAAAAACCGCTCGACTGTCGTACGGAGGCTTTCCCGATCGATTAGGGGTCGGCAGGGGTGGGAGCGACGACGTGAGCGCCCTTGGGAGGGATGGGGGAGATCCAGGCTTCGGTGGGGATGTCGTGCTGGGTGAAAGCCTCGAGAGAGGGAGCAGCCCAATGCGCCTGCCGCCATCGCCGCCGCCTGCACGTCGGAGAAGCCGGGAACGAGCGCGGCCCGGTGGGGCTCCACGATGAGATCACGCAGGGCCCGTCCGATGAGGGCGAGGTCGTCGCGGTAGCAGCCCGCCACGAAGGCGCCGAGGTGAGCCGTCTGCCGCACCGAGTCGGACAGCGGGATCGAGTCCGGGACGCACGCTCGGGCCTCGCGCGTAGGAAGCACGCGGTTGGGGTGCACGAGGACGCAGCGGATGTCGGAGGGAACGGGGATGGGCACCACGTCCGGTGGGTCCATCGCGCGGGTGAGCACGAGCCCGCCGAAGAGGCAGGGAGCTACGTTGTCGGGGTGCAGGTCGCCGCTGGCAACGGCCTCCCCGGCCAGCGCGTGCGGCAGCAATGCCTCCTGTGCCCAGGAGCCCGGTAACAATTCGGCCCCGGCTACGACTGCCCCTACGGCGGACGCCGCGGACCCGCCCAGTCCAGACCCGAGCGGAATGCCCTTCTCGATCGACACCTCAAACCCGCCGTCGATGTCCGCCGCATCCTGGAGCGACCTCAGCGCAACCGTAGCGGTATTGTCGGCGGGGTCCGTCGGCAGGTCCGTGACCCGTCCCGTGATGGTGCCGATCCGCACGACGGGCTCGTCGAGCCGCTGCACCGTCACCCGATCGCCCAGGCCGTCGAGGGCGCTCCCCAGTAGATCGTACCCCACGGCCACGTTGCCCATCGATGCGGGAGCGAACACGGTGACCTCATCATTCATGCTTTGCAGATGGGATCGATGATTGTCCCGAAAGGCTTCCCTGGGAGTCGAAGGAGTCGAGCGACCGAGAAGGATGCCTCCCCTTTCAGGCGAGCCACCGCACCTTTTCGAACCGGAAAGGGCCTTCCCGAAACTCAACGTAACCGAGAATCCCAAAGAAATCCACACCGAGAATCTGCTTATCGTTGACGTCTGCAGGGGACATGCTGGACCTCCGCTGACCGCACCGAACCGGCCAAAGGGCGGCGCGTCGAGCTCGACGACTAGTACAGCGTCAACCGTCATTCTACGGATTGAATACGCGATCTCAAAATTCCCCAATCACGGCCCGTCATTTCGAGCGCAGTCGAGAAATCTCCCTGGAGTGGACTGCCAGCGCCCATGGAGGCTCCTCGACTTCGCTCGGAGCGACCTGCCATGAAATTTTGAGATCGCTGCAGAGCCTAAAGAATGAGCCTTGACAATTCACTAGGCCCGCAACTGAACTGCCGGGATCGAGAGGGCCACCCACAGACCTGAAATGCTACCAACTGCTACCCAAGCGTGAAGGCGGATCGAACCCGACGCCCGCCTCATGGGTTGAGAAGCCTCCATCGCCCTCATCCGTGTTTCTTTATTCTCTCCTCAACCCTCGTGTCTGAACCTGACGACGACACCACAACCCCCACGCACTCCCGTGCTCGCCGGATCCTCAAGTGGGGCGGCGGCCTCCTCGGGGGGCTCGCCGTCCTCGTTCTGGTGGCGGCGCTCGTCCTCCCTCACCTCTTCACGTCCGAGCAGTTGAAGGGATACGTCATCCCGCCCCTGGAGGAGGCGACCGGGCGACAGGTGGAGATCGACGCCATCGGACTGCGTGTCCTGCCGGCGCCCGCCATCCGCGTCTCCGGCGTTCGGCTCGCCAACGCCGAGGGCTACGGCCCTGCCCCGGCCGTTCGGGCTCGGGAGCTGAACGTGGACGTGGCCCTCTGGCCTCTGTTCGTGGCAAAGATCCGACCCACTGCGGTCGGCCTCGTGGATCCGACGATTCGTTACGAGGTGGCAGAGGACGGAACGACCAATTTTGACACGCTGGGCGGGGAGACCGACACCACCGAGGCTGAGGGGTCACCCCTCGGTGGCATTCCACTGTCCGACGTGCGCGTGTCCGGAGCCAAGGTGCATTATACCGACCGCCGCACGGGCCAGGGCTTCCGGCTTGAGGGCGACGCCCAGCTCGGGGTCGTCCCCGAGGGGGCGGTGCTCACGAGCAACGGAACGGTCGACCTGCAGTCGGTTCGCGCCCTGCTGCCCAGCGTGGGCCCCGACACCCTTACGGTGCAGAATGCACAGGCGACCTACGACATGCACGTGGCGCCGTCGGCGGGACGAGTCGACCTGCGGACCCTTCGGATCGAAACGGCGCCCATCACGCTCACGATGGAGGGAGAGCTTTCGGATCTGA
>PXSX01000407.1 GCA_003022655.1 Bacteroidetes bacterium QH_1_64_81
CCGGTAGGCCTCCGTGAAGGTCTCCTGAACGATGTTTTCGGCCTCGTCGGCGTCGTCGATCAGTTTGAGAACGAAGCGACGGAGGCGTTCCCGCTCCTGCTCGAAGAGACACCGAAAGGCGTGCTCGCTTCCGGCCTTGAGGGCGTCGACGCTCGGGTCGTTGGCGGTGCAGGGGTGGGGCATTTCCATGGTGTAGGGCAGCACAGTGCGTAGGGAGCGACAGGAAAAGAAGGCCGAGCATCCTTGCCTCCGTCGTCGCTCCAGTGTACCTTTGTCGGTGCTTCATGTTATCGCAAAAGTATAACGCGGGGATAAGAATTCGGCAACACCTCGTCGCGCTGTTGTCCCGACAAGAGACGAATCGCTGCATGATCTGCCGTGGCGTCGCGCTCACTTTCGTCGTCTGTTTGTTGCTGCCCATGACCGCGTCGGCCCAGTCCGAATCGGTCCGCATCCGGGCCCTCGGCCTCGATCCAGGCCTCTTCGACCCGGGTCCACTCAACGCCATCACCGACGTGGAGGGCGTACAGGTGGGCCACCGGACGCTCGCGGAAGGAAACTCGGTGCGCACCGGCGTGACCGCCATTGTGCCGCATGAGGGCGACCTCTTTCGGGAGAAGGTGCCGGCGGCAGTGCATGTGGGCAACGGGTTCGGCAAGGCAGCGGGCTTCCTGCAGGTGCAGGAGCTCGGCACGATCGAGACGCCGATCGTGCTCACAAATACGCTCGACGTGGGGACGGCTGTGGAGGCGACCGTGGCGTGGACCCTCCGGCAGTCCGGGCACGAAGACATCGAGTCGGTGAACGCCGTCGTGGGGGAGACGAACGACGGCTATCTCAACGACATCCGCGGGCAGCACGTGACGACCGAGGACGTCTTCGTCGCAATCAAGGCGGCCTCGGGCGGGCCGGTGGACGAAGGGAGCGTGGGGGCCGGAACGGGCACCAGCGCGCTTGGATGGAAGGGGGGCATCGGCACCAGTTCGCGGAGCGTGCCGGATGAGCACGGCGGGTATACCGTCGGGGCCCTCGTGCAGGCCAATCATGGCGGCATCCTTCGCATCGACGGGGTGCCCGTGGGCGAGCGGCTGGGCCGCCACGACTTCCGGTCTGCCGTAGAGGGCGCTGGCTCGGACGACGACGGCTCCTGCATGATCGTACTGGCCACCGACGCGCCCCTCAGCCCGCGCAACCTGGAGCGAATGGCCAAGCGGGCCATGCTGGGCCTCGCCCGCACCGGCAGCTACTCCAGCAACGGCTCCGGCGACTTTGTGATTGCGTTCTCGACCCAGAACCGCCGCACCGGCGAGCCAGTCCCTCGGCCCGATTCGCTACTGCCGAACAATCGGATGAGCCCGCTTTTTCTCGCCACCGTGGAGTCTGTGGAGGAGGCCGTCTACAACGCCCTGACCACCGCCACGACCGTCACGGGCCACGAGGGGCGCACGCAGAAGGCCCTGCCCCTGGACCGCCTCCGCACGATCCTGCGCGAAGCGGGTCGCATCGACGCGAACTGAAACGGACCCCGAAATGCCGAGCGACGACGAGATCCACCGGCTCCGAGACGAGGTGTCGGGCGATGAGGCCATCGAGACGACCTTCCGACGGCTCCGGCAGGACGGCCGCTCCCGGCTGGAGGCGGTGCGGCTCATTCTGGATGCGCTCGACGTGTCCCTCAGCGAAGCGAAGCGGCTTCTCGCGAGTCACGACACGTGGCAGGAGGCCCAATCTGCGGCTGGGCAGGAGACGGCGTCCGGCGGGGACGTGGAAGCAAATGACGACTCAGTTCCGCCCGCGCCGGCGTAACTGAGAACTCCCCTGCGCTGTCGGCATCAGGGCGCAGCGCTGGGTCATACGGCGCATCAGTCGTCATCCGAGCCCAACGTACCGAACTGCTGCGAGGAGTGAAA
>PXSX01000408.1 GCA_003022655.1 Bacteroidetes bacterium QH_1_64_81
CCACGCTCCGTCTCCGCGTGGGCCTCACGTACGCCTCAGTGCCCGTCGACACCACGAACAGCAACGAGGACGACTGGCGCCTTCCGTACAGCGCCCAGCTCTGGCGAGACGGCGAGCAGTGGATGACCGGCCTGAGCATCGTGGGCCGACCGGCCCTTGCGGACTCGGCCCCGGACGTGGGACGAAGCACGCACCGGGCCATCTTCTCGCTCATGCTCGACGGGGACCGCGTACAACCGGGACTGCTCGTGGGGGCCGGTCTCGACCCGCTCGTCAACGACGGCGAGCTTGTACCTGTTGGGGGCGTGACGCTGTCGATTTCCTACAAGCGGTGAGCACGACGCGCGGAGAAGTGCGGATTGCAGCTCCTCACGCGTCACTCCTCACGCATCACTCCTTACACAACACTCGCCTGCTCTTCCTCCTCAAGCACGATCTCACGGCGCAGGCGTGCGACGGGAATGCCCAACTGCTTGCGGTACTTTGAAACCGTGCGCCGGGCAATCTTAAAGCCCTTCTCTTCAAGCTTGTCGGCCAGGCAATCTTAAAGCCCTTCTCTTCAAGCTTGTCGGCCAGGTCCTGGTCCGACATCGGATCCGTCTTGTCCTCGGCGTCCACGATGCGCTGGAGCTCGGCCTTCACCTCCTTGTTGGACACCTCCTCGCCGTCGACGGTCTCCAGCCCCTCGGAGAAGAAGTACTTCAACTCGTAAACGCCCCACTCGGTCTGGACGTACTTGCCGTTCACCACGCGGCTGACCGTCGAGATGTCCATGTCGATAATCTCGGCCACGTCCTTCAGGATCATGGGCTTCAGGTGCCCCTCCCCGTACCGGAAGAAGTCTTCCTGGAGCTGCACGATGGCGTCCATCACCAGGTACATGGTATGCCGCCGCTGGTTGATGGAATCGATAAACCACTGGGCCGAGCTGAACTTGTCCTTCAGGAATTCCTCCGTGTCCTCGTCCACCTCGTCCGCGTCGTCGGACTCCTTCTGCGCCTTGAGCTTTTCGAGCATCTTGCGGTAGTGGCGCGAGACGTGCAGGTCGGGCGCATTGCGGCCGTTGAGGGTAATCACGAATTCCCCGTCCACGTACCGCACCGAAAAGTCGGGCGTAATGTAGTTGGTCTCTTCCGAAAACTCGCCCTCGCCCGGCTTGGGGTCGAGGCGCTGCCGAATCAGATCGAACGCCGTCTTGAGCTCCCGGTCGTCGACGCCGAGGCGCGTTTCGAGCTTGTCGAAGTGCTTTTTCGTGAAGGCCTCGTACTCGTTCTCCAGCATAGCGATGGCCGTGTTGCGACCGTCCACGTCCTCAGGCATGCGGTGAAGCTGGAGCAGCAGGCATTCCTGCAGGTCCCGCGCGGCGATGCCGGCCGGATCGAGCGACTGCACCTGCCGCAGCACTTTCTCCACGTCCTCCTCGTCGATCTCGATCCCGTGGTTGAAGAGAATGTCGTCGAGGATCGAGTCGATCTCCCGCTTCAGATAGCCGTCCTCATCGATGGAGCCGATAATCTGATCGGCGATGATCTGCTCGGTCTCGTCCAGATTCAGAAACGAAATCTGCTCCTGGAGCTGCTCGGGCAGGGACTGGTCCGCCGGCATGGGCCGATCCCGATCCTCATCGTCGCCTTGATAGCCGGGATTGGCGTTGTAGCCGTACATGTCGTCGGTATTGTTGAGGAGGTCCTCGACGTCGAAGTCTTCCTCCTCGTCCTCGGTCTCCAGCTCATTCTCCATCTCCTCAGCAGTGGCATCGATCTCATCCTCTTCCCGCTGCTCTTCCTCCTCAAGGCCCTCTTCGAGCAGGGGATTTTCCTCGAGCTCCTCCTCGATGCGCCGCTCCAGGTCGAAGGTATCCAGCTGCAGCAGTTTGATGTACTGGATCTGCTGCGGCGAGAGCTTTTGCTGAAGTTCCTGTTCTTGTTTGAGTTCGAGTCTGTTGCTCATGCCACGAATGGGTGAGTGGGTGAAATCGGTGCGATGCGACGGGCGTGAGGGGCGACCGAGGGGCGGTCGGTCGGACCCACCCTCCCTCTTTGAGACCTCGGATTCTGTTGACGAAGCAAAATCTGTTCCTCTGCTTCATTCTGTCTACGTGGAGAGCGTCGAAAAGTTTGAGGACGTGGCCGATCCATAGGCCGCCCGCAGCCCTCATCGGGTCCCCCTTCGCCGACCTCGAACGGACGGCCCGCCCGGCACACAGTGCCTACACATGAAACCCTCCCCTCCCGTCAGCCGTCGGCATAGAGCGACACCGCTCGTCTCCCGCCCTCACCCGCACCTCTCCCCTGTCTATGAGCAATCCTCGATCCGACGCCCTCGATCCCGAGGCGGATCATTCGGAAACCGACGTTGAAAAGCTGCTCCGTCCACAGTCTTCATGGCCTTGAGGGTCCAGAATCCACCTCCCACGTGTACGCGAGCGGAAGGGGACCGACCCGTCGCCTGACGACCCGCTCCGGCTTCGAAATCGAAGGAACGCCCCACCACCCCGTCCTGGTGGCAACCGCCGACGGCCCGCAGTGGAAAGAGCTCCGTGACGTGACGTCCCAGGACCACGTGGGAATCGCTCGGGGCATGGACATGTGGGGGGCCGAACAGAAGACCACAACCTGGCTCCCGGACGCTCCCTCCGATCGTCGCCGGCGCACCGAGACGCTCGTCAAGCATCTGCACACGGAACTCACCGATGCCCTCGGGCGGGCTCCCGCCGCGGTCGAGCTACGAACGGCCTACAACGACGCAAGAGGCATTCACAATTCGCCGGTCGCCCAACAGACGGCGCATCGATTGGGACTTCCCCTACTGGACGGCCGCACCATCTCCACGGCGTCCCAGCCGGACACTCTCGTCCCTCCTTTGAACCCCTCACCGAAACAGTCTCTCGTCCTCGACGCCGACCTTGCCTATCTAATGGGCGTGGTGATTGGAGACGGCCACATTGAGCAGGGCGACGCGGCCCCCGGATTCACCATCACCTGTGACTCAACGGCCCTCCAGACGGAACTCCGTCACATCAGTGAGAAGCACTTTGACCAGAAGCCCCGGGTGGAATCGTACGAGGACCGGTCGTCCCGCCTCCGCTTCAGCCAGAACAGGGGCAAGGCACTCCGCGACTTTGGACTCCGGGCGGATGGGGCCTGGTCAAAGGAGGTTCCCTCTGCCATCCGTCGAAGCCCACGCAAGGTCGTCATTGGGTTCCTTCAGGGGCTGTTCGACGCCGATGGGCACGCCCGCACGGACGGGATCGAGCTGGGAACACGCTCCGAGGCGCTCTCTCGCCAGATTCAACTCCTCCTGACGAATCTGGGAATCGTGGCCTACCGCAGCGAAAAGAAGCGAACCGGGGATCCGTTCTGGCAACTCTACATCGGGGGGCGCGACGCGCTCCGGTTCTACGAGACGGTTGGCTTCCGACTCGAGCGAAAGCAGTCTCGCCGATCGGAACTTGAAGGTCGACAGCGGGGATGGAGTCGAAGCGAGCTCGTCCCGGGGGCAAATCCCCTCCTCCATGCCCTCCTCGACAAAACGACGCCCCATTCTCGGGCTACCCACAAGGCGTTCGAGCACGTCAAACAGAACGACCGAACGCCCACGCGGCAAAAAATTGACCGGTGCCTCTCGCTGCTCCCCGATTCGGTGCAGGAGGAGCCGGAGTACGAGACGCTGCACTCCTTGGCCCGGCCCGACATCTTCTGGGACCAGGTGTCGACCGTGAAGACGTCGGAGGCCGACACCTATGACTTTGTCGTTCCCGGGACCCACTCCTTCGTGGCGAACGGCCTTTACAACCACAACACGACCCTCGCCCACATCGTCGCCAACGCCGACATCGCGGGCGTGCTCACAAACCTGGAGGAGGGCGACCTCCTGTTCATCGACGAAATCCACCGCCTCAGTCCCGTCGTCGAGGAATATCTCTACTCGGCGATGGAGGACTACCGCATCGACATCGTGATCGACCAGGGGCCGAACGCCCGCACAGTGCAGATCGACCTGCCGCCGTTCACGATGGTGGGGGCCACGACGCGGAAAGGACTCCTCACCGCGCCCCTCCGCGCCCGCTTCGGCATCGACTTCCGCTACGACTACTACACGGCGGACCTTCTGCAGGAGATTACCCAGCGCTCGGCTCGCATCCTGGGGGTGAAGACGACCGACGAGGGCGCCTACGAGATTGCCCGCCGCAGCCGGGGGACGCCGCGCGTGGCGAATCGGCTCCTACGGCGCACGCGCGACTTTGCGGAGGTGGAGGGTGACGGCGAAATCACGAAGGCCATTGCCGACCGGGCCCTCAACGCGCTCGACGTGGACGAGGAGGGCCTCGACGACATGGACACGCGCATCCTGCTCACC
>PXSX01000409.1:0-1896 GCA_003022655.1 Bacteroidetes bacterium QH_1_64_81
CGGATGCTGGCCATCGCCTGCCTCGTGCTGGCGTTTGCCCAGCCCACGCTCACGAGCGATCTCGGCGGCATGGGCGCGTCGGTGCCCACCACCCACGCGCTCGTCGTCGACAACTCCCTCTCGATGACGGCGGACGGGGAGGGCGGGTCGTACTTCGACCAGGCGACGCGGACGGCGGAGGGCGTGCTGGAGACGGTGGAGGAGGGCGACGAGGTACTGCTCTGGCCCATGGCCCGTGCTGGCCAGAGCCGCCCCGATCCCGTCTCAAACGTGGGCGTGGTCCGGCAGGCGCTCGCCAATCTGGAGCCGCGGGCGGGAGCGAGCGCTCTCTCGCGGGCCATCGTGGAGGCGGCCGGCCAGTCGGATACGCCGCGGACGGTGGTGTACGTGATGAGCGACCTGCAGGCGAGCACGCTGGGCGACTCGGTGGCCACGGATGTCCCCGACGGCGTGCAGGTGCAGCTGCTGCCGGTGGAGACGCGGACGCAGTCCAATGTTGCCATCACGGACGTGACGGTGACCAGCCGCATCGCGGAGGTCGACCAGCCCGTGCAGCTGGAGGCCACGCTCGTCAATCACGGCCCCGAACCGCTCGACGACTACGTGTCCAGCGTATACCTGGCGGGCGACCGCGTGGCGCAGGCCACGGCGACCCTGGAGCCGGGGCTGGAGACGACGGTCTCCTTTACGGTGACGCCCCAGACGCGAGGGTGGCTGGAGGGGGCCGTCGTGACGGAAGACGACGACGTTCCGGTCGACGATCGTCACCATTTCACGCTGCACGTGCCGGAGGAGCGGCGCGTCCTCCTGGTGCGCGGCGAGGGACAGCGGACGAAATACCTGGACCTCGCCCTCTCGTCCGAGATGATCGAGAGCCGGATCGCCTTTCGCACCACGGCGATCGAGGAGAACGCCCTGGCGTCCGCGGAGCTCGGCCAGTACGACGCGGTGCTCCTTGCGGGACCGCGCTCGCTGTCGAGCGGCGAGGTGGAGGCCCTCACCCGGTACGTCGACCGTGGCGGGGGCCTCCTGCTCTTTCCCAGTGCTCAGGCGCGTCCGGAGGACTACAACGCCCTGTTCGGGGCCCTCGATGCCGGGTCCTTTCGGGGCTTTAGCGGTGCGCTCTCGACCGACCGCACAGTGGCGTCGTTCGGGCGGGTCGACCTGGAGCACCCCCTCTTCGAGGGCGTCTTCAGTCAAGAACGCCGCCGCGAGGACGCCTCGGTAGAGCAGCCGAACATCCATTACGTCATGAACTTCCGCCCGTCGGGGCAGTCGGGGCAAACCCTCATTGAGCTCTCGAACGGCTTCCCGTTCCTGCATGAGGTGCGTCACGGAGGGGGGCGGCTGCTCGTGACGGCCGTAGCGCCCACGCGGGACTGGAGCGAGCTGCCCGTCCGCGGTCTGTTCGTGCCGCTCCTCTACCGGTCGGTGTACTACCTCTCTGCCAGCACTTCGGTGGCCGGCGAGCAGCTGGTGGCGGGGCGGCCCGCCGAGCTGCGGGTGACGGGGGTGGCTCCAGACGCGTCGCTCCGCCTGCGGGGGCCCGGCGGCATCGAGGTGACCCCTGAGCAGCGAACCCTCTTCGGAGCCACCCTGCTACAGATTGAGGAGACCCTGACGGAGCCTGGCGTCTACGACGTGCAGGCCGGAACCACGCAGGTCCGGCGCGTCGCCGTGAACGTGGACCCGGCCGAATCGGACCTCCAGGCTGCCTCGTCCGCCGAGGCCTCAGAAACGCTGCGAACCACCACGGGAGCTCCTGTCCAGGCAGTGGCTGCGGCGGAGGATGAGGAGGTTGCGGAGACGCTCCGTACCCAGCGGGCCGGTACTGAAATCTGGAACGTCTTTTTGCTTCTGGCGCTGCTCTTCCTCGCCGCTGAAATGCTGGTCGCC
>PXSX01000409.1:1946-3504 GCA_003022655.1 Bacteroidetes bacterium QH_1_64_81
TTGCATTCGTGTTCTTCTCTCAAAGACCTTGCTTCCGCCGCATTGTTTACCCCTGAAAAGAAAACCGAAGACGCAGAAACCGCCATCATCGTTGGAGTTATCACCCCTCAGCAGTCGCGCTGGGAGGTACGCGATCACCTCGACGAGCTGGAGCACTTGGCCCGCACGGCCGGGGCCGAAGTGACCGATCGCATGACGCAGTCGCTCAACAGTCCCGATCCGGCGACTTTCATTGGCTCCGGCAAGGTCAACGAGCTCGGGCGTCTCACGAAGAAGCGCGATTCGGACCTCGTGATCTTCGACGATGAGCTTACGCCCGTGCAGGTCAAAAACATCGAGGAGCAAATCGACTGTAAGCTGCTCGACCGCTCGGGCCTCATCCTGGACATCTTCGCCAGTCGCGCCCAGACCCGAGCCGCCAAGACGCAGGTCGAACTCGCGCAGCTCGACTACCTCCGCTCGCGGCTCACCCGCCGCTGGACCCACCTCTCGCGGCAGGAAGGCGGCATCGGCACGAAGGGACCCGGCGAGAAGCAGATCGAGACGGACCGCCGCCTCATCGACAAGCGCATGGCGAAGCTGCGGGAGAAACTGGACAAGATCGATCAGCAGCGTACGACCCAGCGCAAAGGGCGCGACACCCACACCACGGTCTCGCTCGTGGGGTACACGAATGCGGGCAAGTCAACCCTCCTCAACGCCCTGACCAACGAGGATCTCTTCGCGGAGGACCGCCTCTTCGCGACGCTCGATGCCACGACCCGCACCGTCGAGCTTGACACGAACAAGGAGGTGCTGATGTCCGACACGGTCGGGTTTATCCGAAAACTCCCCCACCGGCTCATTGAGAGCTTTAAGAGCACGCTCGACGAGGTGCGCGAGAGCGACGCGCTCGTCCACGTCGTGGACGTGACGCATCCAAACTACGAGGAGCAGATGCAGGTCGTCTCCGAAACCCTGGGCGACCTGGACGCACGGGACAAGCCGACCCTCGTGGTGTTCAATAAGATCGACGCCCTTGAAGACCAGACCCTACTCCGACGCCTCCGCCGCAACCATCCGGACGCCGTTTTTATTTCGGCGCTCCGTGGCATCGGCCTCGACACGCTGAAGGAGAACCTGCTCGCCCTCATCGAGCAGGACTACGTGGAGCGTGTGGCGTACATTCCGGTGTCCGAACCGGAGGCCATCGCACGGGTGCACCGCCTCGCCGACGTGATCGATGAGGAGTACATGTACGCCGAGAACGGAGCAACAGACGTGCCCCTCAATGGAGAAGCGGAGGAGACTCAGGCCGTTGCGCGCATGCATTTCCGCACCGCCCCGCGCAACGACGCCCGGCTCCACGAAGCCCTTGAGTCCTTCGGGGCGCTCCAGCCGGTCGATGATGAGACCCCCGTGCCGGAGGCGTAAGGAAGGGCGCCCGATCCTCTGCTAGGGCGGCAGGGCCTGACTGCGATTGTGACGTGCCGTGCACCTCGGCACGGCCCTTGCACTAGAGGCCCTTGCACTAAAAACGCCCTGGCGAGCGTTGTCCCTATGTCCCTGTTGCGTGTCC
>PXSX01000410.1 GCA_003022655.1 Bacteroidetes bacterium QH_1_64_81
ACACGGCGCCCCTTCGAGACGGCCCACTGGGAGAACTGCTGCAGGAGACGGACGAGCCCCCGCATCGGCAGGGCAATCAACTCCCAGCAATACCGGATCGCGGACGTAGGGGTCATGAGGGAGACTCGTCGGTCGTCGGTGGGCAACGATGGGCGAAAATCACGTAATCAGTGAAATTGTTTCTCTCTACTCTCTTCCCTTCCTCCTCCCGCACCAAATTGTCGGGGGATTCACCCGCTCTGCCTCGGTCGAACACGCCTCCCTGCCTCTCAATAGAGAAGGAGCACGCGCCTCAGCGTGACTCAGACGGCGCGAGGGGACGCGCCCCCCTCTGGAAACAGGTCAGGCTCCCCGAATCCCCAAGCCCGCTCTCTCCCATCATTCCCCACACGCCCCTTTCAGATGCCGCCCACGCCCCCCTCGCCGGCCGGTCGAGGATCCTTCTCGACCCACGACGGCCTCACCCTCTATACGCAGCGATGGACGCCGGCGCGGGACGCGCGAGCCATCGTCCTGCTCGTGCACGGATACGCTGAACACTGCGGACGGTACGACCACGTGGCCGGGACCTTCGTGGAGCAGGGCGCCGCGGTGTACGCTTACGACCAGCGCGGGTACGGCCGCTCCGAGGGACCGCGCGCCTACGTGGATCGGTTCGAGCAGTACCTCGCGGACCTGGACCTATTTCGTGACTTCGTTCAGGCCCGCACCCCGGACATCCCGGTTTTTCTCTTCGGCCACAGCATGGGCGGGCTCGCGTCACTGCTGTACACGCTGAACTACGCCCCCGACCTGCGGGGACTTCTTTTGAGCGCCCCGGTCATCGAAATCGACCCAGATCTCGCTCCCCTCCTCCGGGGGCTCGCTCAGATCCTGGGCCACCTCTTCCCTACCCTTCCCACCGTGCGCTCCTCCCAGGGTGCGATCTCGCGCGATCCGGCGGTGGTGGACGAGGCCGAAAACGATCCGCTGAACTACACGGGCCGAACCCTCGCCCGCACCGGCGCCGAACTCCTGCGGGCCGGGGAGGAGGCACAGTCCCGATTGGGCGAGCTCGGAACGCCCTTCCTCGTCCTTCACGGCACGGCCGACCCCCTCGCCACCCCGGCCTGGAGCAAGCGGCTCTACGAGCGCGCCGCCGCCACGGACAAGACGCTCCGGCTGTACGACGGCCTCTACCACGAGACCTTCAACGAGCCCGAACAGGACACGGTGCTCCGCGACCTCGGCACCTGGCTCGCCGAGCGGATGCCTACTCCTCCGCAGTGACGAGATCGAAGACCACCTGGACGTCCGCCGACACCTCAATCTCGCCGGCGGCGTACGCCTCGGGCTCCGCCCGGGCCGCGTCCGACGCCTTGGCCATTTCCATCCGACCCGCTTTTGGCTGGGGCCGGACGACGTCGAAGCTCTGCTCATTGATGGAATGCACGGGTCCGAGCCGGGCGTCGAGCGTCTCGGTCAGCAACTGGGCCTTCTGCTGGGCCGCTCGGGCCGCCTTGCGCAGCGCCTCGTCGCGATACTGCTCCCGGTTGCTGAGTTGATAGTCGATGTTGCTGACTTCGTTCGCCCCGCCCTCCACCACGTCGGCCACGAGCTGCGGGAGCACGTCGAGCCGGTCGAGCTCGACGACCACCTGCCGCGAGGACTCGTAGCCGACCCGCTCGCGCCGGTTCTCCTCGTCGTTGTATTCGTAACGCGGCTGCAGGCGGAGGCTCTCCATGCGCATCTTCTCCTCGGGCACGTCGAGAGTGCGCACCGCGTTCATTGCGCTCTTGGCCGCAGTGGCGTTGTCGCTGCGGGCCTGCCTGGCGGTCTCGGCCCGGGTGGTGACCCCGAAGCGGACGACGGCCCGGTCGGGCTGGGCCGCGACGCTGCCCTCGCC
>PXSX01000411.1 GCA_003022655.1 Bacteroidetes bacterium QH_1_64_81
ACGAGGGGCCGAGGTAGGAGCCGGTGCGCGTCTTCCAGTCGAACGCGTCGGCCACGACGTCGCCGTCGAGCTGAACGCGGCCCTCGTCGGCCCGGATCAAGTCGAGGACGAGACGGAGGAAGGTCGTCTTCCCCGCGCCGTTATTGCCGACGAGCCCGAACGCCGTTCCCGGCTCGATCTCAAGGTCAGGGATGGAGAGCTCGAAATCGTCGTAGCGCTTCGTGAGGGCGTCGGTAGTGAGGCGCATCGGTGCAGGCGAAGTGATGGAAGAAAGAGCAGTCGCTTATGAACGAGAGGCACGGAAGCCGCGCATCATGGCGTAGCGGTTGCGGCGGTAGAGCGCGACGAAGGCGCGGCGCCAGAGGGGCCAAGCGCAAGCGGACACGAGCCCGAGACCCGCGATTGGACCGAACTGAAATATGGGATTTCCAAAGAGAAGAATGGGAAAGACGGGGAGACCGAACAGCGGAAGCATGAAAGCCATGCGTCCCCCCGAGAAATTTGTATTCGAGAACGAAAACTCGTTGGTGGCGAGGGCTTTGCGATTAAACGTCGCACCGGCCACGATGGCAGGAGCAAGCACCCCCGCGTTGTAGAGGAAAAACGATGTATGCACGGTCAGGAACGGGCTCCGCGTCCAGAGAAGAACGGGAAGTGGGAGCAGAAAGCAAACGAGGGCACTTGTGCTTAGAAACAGCACTTTTCCGCCCATCCGATGGCGCGGAACCTCCGGTCGCACCATGCTTCCCTCACAAGAACTCCCTCTCCAGCTAAAGAGGTTCTGGCCGTGCCAGATGATAAATCCGCCCGTGCCGAAGAGTCCGGGAAAAACGATCAGATTGAATCGCTCCAGTGGTGGTACGTCCCTAAACACACTCCACTCTATCGGGAGAAGTCCCATCACGGCAGTCATCCCCACGAAAAAAACGACGATAAAGATCAAGAAGCGAGCCTGCGAGTTGCGCAGTAGCAGCCGCGTTTCCAGGACCGCCTCCCGCCAGGCCGGCCCGCGCCGAGCCAACCGGGAAAGCCATTCGCTCGACCCGCCCGACGCGGATCGGCGCTGGGAGCAATCCACGACCATCGCCCGTCGAAGGCACCGCACGTATCCGCCTGCGAGACCGACAAGACCGAGCACAGCCCCCGAAACAGGGAGAACCCGTCCCTGAACGGCCCCGCCGAGGAGCCACCCCGACACGTCCAGCAGCGAAACGAGTCCCGCCCCCACGTCGACGGCTTCAAGGGCCGTGACCACCCCGAGCAGGACAATGATCCCCACCGCGACGAACGGACGCTCCGACACCGCCCGTCGCAGCATCGGCACCGCGTAGGTCACCGCCGCCAGCACGCCTGCGCTCACGAGCCCAAATCGCAGCGCAGGCCCCAGGGCCCCGTCTAGCGCCGCCTCCGCGCAGACCGTCACCACGAATGCCATCGGCACCGCGTTCCACAGGCTGAGCAGAGCCAAGACGGTCGTCACACCGACAAGGGCGGACCGGCGGAGGGGCAGCGGCAGGTAGGGCCGCAGGTCCGTCCCGACGCCCGACTCCACAATCACGCGCACTGCGGCGTAGACGAGGGCGAACGGCAGGAGCCCCCGGCTCGCCACGAGCAACGGATCGGCGCTTGGCGCGACCTCCCGCACCAAGTCGTCGAACACAACCCCGAGCAGGACCAGCCCACCGCCCAGGTACAGGGCCAGGAACCCGCCCAGGAGGAGCGAGAGGGCCCGTCGTCCGAAGAAGGGCACGCGGCGGTAGGCCCGGAGATGCTGGCGGAGGAATGTCCAGAGGGACATTCGCGACAACGAAGATTTCAGAGGACCAATACACGCTAGGCCGTACGCCTCCATTGTGGAGGGGATTCGGCCGATTTTCTCTGTTCCCCTCCATCCATGCCGACCCCCATCGAGGATCTCCGCGACCACCTCGCGCCCATCGAAGACCTGAAGGCCGCCGCCGCGGTGCTGCGGTGGGATCAAGAGACGTACATGCCGGAGGGCGGCGGAGAGGCCCGCGCCCAGCAGCTCTCCACCCTCCAGTCCACGGCCCACGAGCGCTTCGTGGCCGACGAGACGGACGCATTGCTCGATCGGGCGGCGGACGCCGTGGATGGCACCGACCCACTCGACCCCGACGCCGCCCTCGTGCGGGTCACCCGGCGCGACTACGAGCGAGCCGTGCGCGTCCCCTCGTCGCTCGTGGCGGAGCTGTCGAAGGCAAAGTCTGAGGCGCAGCAGGCGTGGACACGAGCGCGGGCGGACGACGACTTCCCCCAGTTTGCCCCGCACCTGGAGCGGCTCGTGGAGCTGTCGGTGGAAAAAGCGGAGGCGATCGGCTATGAGAACGAGCCCTACGATGCCCTCCTGACGGAGTACGAGCCGGGCCGCACGACCGCCACGGTTGCGTCGCTGTTCGACGCACTGCGCGACGACCTCGTCTCCCTCGTCGACGCCATCGCCGACGCCCCCCAGATCGACGATAGTGTCCTCCAAGGCACCTATCCGCAACCCAAGCAGCAGCGCTTCGGACGGTCGGTGATTGCGGACTTCGGGTACGACTTCGACCGGGGGCGGCAGGATGTCTCTGCCCATCCGTTTACCACCTCGTTCTCGCCGAACGATGTGCGCCTCACCACGCGCTACGACGAGGACAATGTGGCCTCGGCCCTCTTCTCCACGATCCACGAAGCGGGACATGGCCTCTACGAACAGGGCATCGATCCGGCGCTCGCCCGCACGCCGCTCGGGGACGGCGCGTCGCTCAGCATCCACGAGTCGCAGGCGCGCCTCTGGGAAAACCACGTGGGCCGCAGTCGCTCCTTCTGGCACCACTATCTCCCGCGGCTCCGCGAGACCTTTCCCGACACGCTCGGCGACGTCGCCCTCAAGCCCTTCTACCGCGCCATCAACCGGGTCAAGCCGTCCCTCATCCGCGTGGAGGCCGACGAGGTGACCTACCACCTGCACGTCATGCTCCGCTTCGAGTTGGAGCGCGGCCTCATCGACGGCTCGGTGTCGGTCAATGAGTTGCCGGAGCGCTGGAACGCGGCGATGGACGAGTCCCTCGGCGTGGTCCCCGAGACGGACGCGGACGGCGTGTTGCAGGACGTGCACTGGTCGCAGGGGGCCTTTGGGTACTTTCCGAACTACACGCTCGGCACCCTGACGGCCGCCCAGTTCATGGAGACGATTCGAGACGACATCGCCGACGTGGAGGCGCACATCGCAAACGGCCGCTTCGAGCCGCTGCTCGACTGGCTCCGTACGCACATCCACCGGCACGGCCGAAAATTGACCGCTCCCGATCTGTTGACGCGTGCCACCGGCGCCGAGCGGCCAGCGGCCACCGGGCGATCGGTGCATCGTCGAATGGAGGCCCGGAGGCGCCCCAAAGCATACCGCTCAGTTCTGCGGCGTGATCGTGACCTCGATGACCTCGTGGGACGGATCATACTCGAATCCGTCCTCCTCCAGAAGGCCATCGTTGTCTGGGTCCTCGACGCGGGCGATGTCGTCCCCTTCATCGGGACCGAAGTCGCCACTGGCCGGCTGGCGCGGGGCCTGGGTCCGCCCAACGCCCGATTCCTCCTCGGGCTCGGTCCCGGCGTCGTAGACTCGGACGTGCCGAGTCAGGCCGCCGTTGCGGGCCGCATCGTTCGTGAACAGCGGGACGCCCGACGGTTCGAAGGCAAAGTAGAAGTCATTCGACTGAATGAACATCATCGCGAGCGAGAGCCGATCGCCCGGGATGCCTTCAACCGTGAACGACTGGCTCATGTCCGGTGGCGTGGGGCCGCTGCCGAACGTGCCGGTACTTTTTACACCGTCGCTTCCGCTCAGCATCGACTCCATGGTGCCCGGATTGCCGTCCTCGCCAATCATCCGGATGCCGTCGGAGGCCGGTCCGCCCACGTTGTGGAACGACACCTCGTCGCCGTGCACCGCGTAGGCGCCCGGGGAGAACGGAACCAGCACGCCCGTCACGGGCTTGGTCGCCTCATCCCGCACACTCACATCGGCGTCTTCGGCAATCTCTTCGAGCCCCTCAATCGGGAACTCGGACTCCGCTGTGCCCTCCGGCGCAAAGAAGAGAACGTCTTCTCCAGCCACCGGATTCTGGTCGATGTGCGCGGCGAAGACGCCGGGGGAGATGTTTACCGGACGCTCCTCGTCGGAGGACTCGGAGGTGAGGACGGTGTTCGTCTCGTCGCTGACGTTCTCGATCGTGACGGTAAACTCGTAGACGCCGCTGTTCTCGCTGCCC
>PXSX01000412.1:0-1368 GCA_003022655.1 Bacteroidetes bacterium QH_1_64_81
CGCTGGGACGCTCGTTCGGACGTATGCTATGCCCCAGCCTCCCGGCACTGCCAATGATTGGGATTCCGCATGCAGCCTTCCGACGAAGAACTGGTGACGGCGTACCTGGAGAACGACGACGAGCAGGCCTTCCGGCGGCTCGTGGAGCGGCACCAGGACCGTATCTTTGGCTATCTCATGGGCATGGTCAAGGACCGGGCGGTGGCCAACGACCTCTTCCAGGAGACCTTCGAGCGCGTCATCAAGGCCATGCAGGGCCAGCGCGGCTCCTACGATCCGCAGGGGCAGTGGCTGAGCTGGGTCATGAGCATCGCGCGCAATGCGGCGATTGATCATACCCGACGGCAAAAGAAGTGGACGGACGTGCCGCAGGATGAGGACGACGGGCGCTCCTTCTGGGACACGCTCGAAGACGACTCCCCGTATGCCGATGAGCAACTTCACCGCGCCGAGCAGCGGGAATGGCTCGACGAGCACATCGAGCAGCTCGCGCCCGAACAGAAAGAGGTCCTGCTCCTGCGTCAAGAGACGGATCTTACCTTTCGGGAGATTGCCGAACTCCAGGACGTCTCCATCAACACCGCCCTCGGACGCATGCGCTATGCGCTCAAGAACCTGCGCAAGATGATGAAGGCCGCCAACGAGACCGCCCTCGTCGGCACGCTCGATGCCTGACGGTAGTCCCTCCTGCGCGGTCTGCCTCGTTTCACAAAACCGATTTCTCCCTCCATGGACGACCGGCTACGCCTCATTCGATACCTCTACGGCGAAGACGCCAACGATGCAGCGGTTGCACATCGATTGTCCGAAGACGGGGACCTGTACCGTGAGTATGAGCGTCTGCGGGAGACGAAAAAGCGTCTGGACGATCGCCCGTCGCCTCGCCCCGATGCCGCCGTCGTAGACCGGGTTGTGGAGACGGCCCAGGCAGCGACGCGGGACTCGTCTGTTCCGTCTCACGCAGACGACGACCGCCCGCCTCGCTCCCCTCGCCGGACGTGGACTCATCGCCTGCAAGCCGCCAGCGCCGGTGTCGCGCTGGTTCTCCTAGCTGGTCTTGCGTGGTGGGAGCTGCCCGGCGCGTCTGAAGAGTCGGCCGCGGTATCGTCCACCGAAATGACCCAGCAAGCGGCCCCGGCCAACGCCGAAACCCGCGACGCCGGGACCGAGGCGGTGCCGGCGTGGAACGAACGTGAGGAGCTCGTGCGCATCCACCGTCGTATCAAGCGGCTGCAGACCCATAGCACGCCGGACACGTGGGGCACCCTCCAGCGAGTCGACCGGACCCGGCCCTGATGCCCTGTTCGTCTCCCCATGATCGCGCACCGTTCGCCCTCCGCTTTTACCTCGCCACGCCGCCGATGATGT
>PXSX01000412.1:1393-3273 GCA_003022655.1 Bacteroidetes bacterium QH_1_64_81
GTCTACGTCGATGGGAAGCCTCTTTCCGAGGATCAGCTGCCGGACAGCCTGAATCTTCAGGGCATCAACACACACTATCGCTTCTTGGGGATCCAGCGCCCGGTCATCGAGCTCAACGGACGCCTGTTTGCTGTCGAGGATGGATTGACCCCGGTGACCGAAGAAGAGGTGCGGGAGCAGCGGGCTTCGGTCATTCTTGGGGGGGGAGAGGCGCGATCTCGTGCGCGGCGGGCGATAAACAGAGAGGCCTCATCCCGATCTGAGGCGGGCCATCGGCAGTACCTGAACGCCGTACAGCGGTCGAGCCGCGAGCTCTACGAACGTCTCCAACGCGAGCGCCGAATGGAGCAGAGTGCTCAGGACCTTGCTCGCGCCATCCGACTGCTGCCGGACGGGGCGGAGCGCCAGGCCAAGATCGACACGCTCCGCGCCATGCTCGAAGACATTTTTGAGCTCAAACAGGAGAACCGGCGCCGAGAGATCGAACGCCTTCAGCGGCAGATTCGGGAGCTGCAGCAGAACCTTCAGAAGCGGGCGCAGATGCGGGACCGCATGATCGACCGGCACCTCCGACGGCTCATCGACTCTACTCGAGAGCGGTAGGCCCGCAGGCCGGCTCTCAATCGATTTCGTTTCGTCCGGCCCTGGGCCGACGCATCCGTATCTCAGACGCTCAGTCTCCAGGCCCCGTCGAAACCTCATCCTTTACTTTAAGTGAGTTGCGTTGCATCTTGAATAACACCGGAGACGATGACTGGCGTCGGCGTGGATTTTCCTTCAGGGGGTTCTCAGCTCATGAACTGGTTTGGGGCCGCAATTGTCCGTCTTACTAGGCATTGGGAGACTGCGAGGACACCCCGGCAGTGCCTCTCATGGGGGCTGGTGGGGGTGCTGCTTCTCGCGGCGGGGCCGGCCCAGGCCGACCCGCTCGTAACCGACGTGGCCTTCTCGCCCCGGTCCGATGGGCAGGGGTATGTGATGCGCGTTCGGACGACGGGCCGTCCGGAGGCGTACCTGCTGCGGTCGATCGACGAGCACACCCTGAAGTGGGTGCTTTACAATACCGCGCTCCACGAGGAGTACGAGGCCCGTGCGCCGGGAGGACCCGTTGAGCGCTACACAACGACGCAGCGGAACGGTCATCTGATTCTCCGGATCGACCTCGATGAGAACTACTCCGTGTCGGCCACGGCGTACCGCGACGGGGCGTCCGACGACCTTCTGCTCAATCTCGCGTACGAGGGGGAATCCCCCGTTGTCAGCGCGTCCCCCAACGACTCCAAGACCTCCACGACCACGGAGACATCGAACACGTCCACGACAACAACGACAGAGTCGGGCGCGGACGCGGGCGAGTCGAAGGAGCGGGATCCGCTGGCCAGTGCCTCGCGCAAGCGCTCGCGACTGGATACGGTGGTCATTGATCCCGGACACGGGGGCAAGGACCCGGGCGCGGTGGCCCACGGCCTGTACGAGAAGGACATCGTGCTGGACGTGGCGCACAAGCTGGGCGACTACATCGAGAATCGCCTCGACATCGAGGTGGTCTACACCCGCACCGACGACCGGTTCATTGCCCTGGAGGAACGGGGCCACTTCGCCAATCGGAAGGGGGGCGATCTTTTCATCTCCGTCCACGTCAATGCCGCCCGGTCTGCGGCCGCAAAGGGAACCGAAACCTACTTCCTGGGCCGCTCCAAGACCGACGCGGCCCGCAAGGTCATGAAGCGAGAAAACAGCGTCGTCCGAGAGTATGAGGAAAACCCGGACCGGTACGACGAATACGACGCGGAGGCATTCGTAAAGGGCGAACTCTTCCTGAGCGCCAATATGCAATTCAGCGAGGAATTTGCCTCGCTCGTACAGAAACAGTTCAAAAA
>PXSX01000413.1:0-7470 GCA_003022655.1 Bacteroidetes bacterium QH_1_64_81
GGCCTGTGCGGGTTCTACCTCTTTCCCTCGGTGCAGAACCTGTACGTAAACTACAAGATGAGCAACATGGAGGAGGCCGAGCGGGTCGAGTATCAGGAAGAAAACCGGCAGCGCCTCAATAACCTTGAGCGCAATTCCTTGAGCCTGGGCCTCGATCTCCAAGGCGGAATGCACGTGACACTGGAGGTGGAGGTGGCCAATCTCCTCGATCAGTTGGCCGTCAATCAGGATGAGGCCTTTCAGGACGCTCTCCAGACGGCCCGTCAGCGCGCGGAGCAGGAGGACGTGTCCGTCGTGGAGGCCTTCGTCGAGGAGTTTGAGGCGGCGAATCCGGACGGTCGTCTCTCCCGCTACTTCCGAAACGAGGCACAAGGCCAGGGGCAGGGCCAGTCCCAAGAGATCACGCGGCGATCCTCGAACAGCGAGGTCCAAGAGTATCTGCAGGCTCAGGCCGAGAGCGCCGTGCAAAACGGCATAGAGGTGGTGCGCAACCGCGTGAACCAGTATGGGGTGACGGAGCCGTCCATCCAGCAACAGGGATCCGAGCGCATCGTCGTGGAACTCCCGGGGGTCAACGAACGGAAACGGGTACGCGATCTGCTGGAGAGTGCGTCTCAGCTCAGCTTCCACCTCATGGCAAACCCCCAGCAGTTGCAGGAATCCGTACAACGGATTATCGACTACTACGAGCCGACCGCAGAGGACTCGGCCCGCATCGCCGAGGCGAACGCAGCCGACACCGCAGACACCAGTGCGGATCCGACCGACACCTCCGGCACGGCGGAGGGCACGCAGCTTGCTGCCTCCGAGCAGGAAACGCCCAACGACGAGGGGGCTACGGCCCTTACCGAGCCGGGCGAGGGCGAGACGGGTCCCCAAAATCCTCTGCTGGCCGCAATGCAGCCGATGCCTCGTCAGGATCAGCCCGTCTTTGGCCGGGTGTTCGCCTCGGACACGGCGAAAGTGAACGAGCTTATTTCGAAGCGGGAAGTCAAGAAAATGCTTCCTCCCGGCATCGAATTGATGTGGACCGCCAATTCGAGGTTTACGACGGAGGATGGGCGGGAGGCCCTCCAGCTCTTGGCTGTCCAGGCGGAGCCGGAGCTCGCTGGGGAGGTGGTCACGCAGGCATCGGTACAGTTCGACCGCCAGACGAACGAGCCGAAGGTGTCGATTACGATGAACTCCGAAGGGGCCCGAGAATGGGACCGCATTACGGCGGCAAATGTGGGAAACAACGTCTCCATCGTCCTCGACAATCTCGTCTATTCGAACGCGACCATTCAGACCCGAATTTCAGGGGGACGAACGGAGATCACTGGGCTTGATTCGCGTCAGGAAGCGCAGGATATCGTGACGGTGCTGCAATCCGGGCGCCTGAGTACGGACCTAAACATCATTTCGGAACGAACCGTGGGGCCGAGTCTGGGGGAGGCCTCCACGCGCGCAGGCTTCATCTCCGTCATCTCGGGCTTCCTGCTCGTGGTCCTCTTCATGATCATGTACTACCGCACCGCGGGGGTCGTCGCCGACATCGCGCTCCTCCTCAACGTCATCCTGATCCTCGGCATTCTGGCCGGGTTTGGGGCTACGCTTACCCTCCCGGGAATTGCCGGAATCGTGCTCACGATTGGTATGGCTGTGGATGCCAATGTCCTGATCTTCGACCGGGTGCGGGAGGAGCAGGCCACCGGCAAAACCCTCAGGGCGGCCATCAATGCGGGCTACGAGGAGTCCCTCAGCGCCATCCTCGACGCGAACATCACGACGTTCTTCGTGGGGGTGATCCTATACTCCTTCGGGGTCGGGCCCATCAAGGGGTTTGCGGTCACCCTCATGGCCGGGATCCTTGCGTCCCTCTTCACGGCCATCATCGTGACCCGCATCATCTTCGACTACATGGTTGAAGAACGCCGAATGTCGGTAAGTTACGGCTAGAGCCGCTGGTGTACCCCCACGCTGCTTTCACGAAGGGAGTTCAATCAACGACGGACCGTCATGCGTCTTTTCGAAAACGCCGACTACGCCCTCATCCCCAACCGCCATATTGGCTACGTCATCTCGGGGACGCTGCTCACCATCAGCGTCATTTCGCTGCTGGTGAAGGGGCTTGCGCTCGGGATTGACTTCCGCGGTGGGATGGAATTTGTGGTGGGCAATACCACCGACATTAACACCGTGGAGATTCGATCGGCCCTGACCGAGACGCTCGAGGACGAGCCCGAGGTCAAGCGCTTTGGCGATACGGGCCACCTCATTCGGATCTCGACGACGAAGGACATCACCACGATGGAAAACCGCCTCCTCTCGACACTTCAGCAGCAGTTTCCGGATCACGACGTCGGAATCGAAAAAACTGATGTCGTCGGCCCGCGCTTCGCCGAAGACTTGAAGCGAGGGGCGATCTATGCCGTCCTGGGAGCATTGCTGGTCATCTTCCTGTACATCATGGTGCGGTTTGAGTGGCGCTACAGCCTCGGCGCCGTCGCGGCCCTGGTGCACGACGTGACGATCACGCTGGGGCTCTTCTCGGTTCTCGCCGGCCTCGTCCCGTTCTCCCTGCAGATTGATCAGTCCATCATCGCCGCGTTCCTCACGATCGTCGGGTACTCGTTGAACGATACGGTGGTAGTGTTCGACCGGGTGCGTGAATACGTCAACCTGTTCAAAACGGAGCCCTTCGACGAGGTGGTCAACCGCTCGATCAATGCGACCCTGAGCCGGACCGTCGTCACTTCGGTCACCACCCTCATCGTCGTGTCGATCCTCTTCTTCTTCGGCGGAGAGGTTCTCAGAGGCTTTTCGTTTGCGCTCATCATCGGCGTGATCATCGGGACCTACTCGTCTGTGTTCGTCGCTTCCCCGACCATCGTGGAGCTGAATCGCCGTCTCGAGAAAAGCGCTGCTTAGTGCCTCGCCGAGCGTGATTGCATGAAACGCAAAACGTGATCCGTGACCCGTTCACCCTGGGCCACCCTGATTTAGGCATCCGACCCCCGACCAAAATCAGGCTCAACGCGCCCCCTCCTACCCACGCCCACTTCCACAAACGCCCAGACGCACGTCTGTTATGCCGGTATCTATTGTCATTGGGAGCCAGTGGGGCGACGAGGGAAAGGGAAAAATCGTGGACCTTCTGAGCCCGCAGGTCGATGTGGTGGCCCGCTATCAAGGGGGCGCGAACGCCGGTCACACGATCGTGTGGGACAACGAGGACGGCAGCACGGACGAGTTTGTCCTCCACCTGGTGCCCAGCGGCATCTTCCACGAGGGGGTGACCTGTGTGATTGGCAACGGGGTCGTCCTCGATCCCAAGGCGGTGCTGGAGGAGATTGAAAAGATCGAATCCCTGGGCATCGACGTGGAGGGGCGCCTCAAGATCTCCCACAATGCGCACCTCATCATGCCGTATCACAAGGCCATTGAGGCGGCGCAGGAGGAGGAACGGGCCTCCGCCTCGGACGATGACGAGATCGGGACGACGGGGCGCGGCATTGGGCCGGCTTATACCGACAAGTTTGCCCGGACCGGGATTCGCGTGGTGGACCTGCTCGACGAAGATGTCCTGCGCCGAAAACTGCGTCGGTCCATCGAGGAGAAAAATGCCATCCTGCGCGACGTCTACGACGCCGAGGCACTGGACGTGGACCGCATCGTGGAGGAGTACGTGGAGTTCGACCAACGAATCGACGACTACGTCACCGATACCTCGACGTACCTGTGCAACGCCCTCGACGACGGGGCCCGCGTGCTGGCGGAGGGTGCACAGGGCTCGCTGCTCGACGTCGACTTTGGCAGCTATCCGTACGTCACCTCCAGCCACCCCACGGCGGGCGGGTGCTGTACGGGACTCGGGGTGTCGCCCACCGAGATCGATCGCGTCCTGGGGATCGCGAAGGCCTACTGCACGCGGGTCGGCAACGGGCCCTTTCCGACGGAGCTGGAGAATGAGGCCGGACGGCGGCTGCGCCAGACGGGGGACGAGTTTGGGGCCACCACGGGACGGCCCCGTCGCTGCGGGTGGCTCGACCTCGTGGCGCTCCGCTACACCAGCATGATCAATGGCTTCAACGAGCTGGCCCTCACCAAGCTCGACATCCTGTCGGGGATGGACACGCTGAAGGTCTGCACCCAGTACCGCTACGACGGAAAGACCACGCGGCGCTTCCCGAGTGAAGCCCAAACCCTTGAGCGGGTGGAGCCCCTCTACGAAACCCTGCCCGGCTGGGAGGCCGATATTTCCGATGTCCGGCACGTAGAGGCGCTTCCGGCTGAGGCCCGAGACTACATCGCCTTCATTGCGGACTACCTCGATGTCGACGTGAGCCTCGTCTCGAACGGGCCCCGTCGCAGCCAAATTATCACGGACGTGGAGCCTGCGGCCGCGGTGTAGCGAGAACACCTCATACCGTCTGCCGAAGACCACTACACACGGCCCAGCACTCGCGATCGCAGGACGCGCCTCCTGATGAGGGTCGGTTCATTCCGGCCCCCGAGCCGGACTCTTCGCCGTTCGAACGCGGCATTCAAAACGAACTCGGAGCACTCGGTACCGTGGATCGTGATTTCCGGTAGTTAGTATCACGTCTACCGAACCACGCACACATCTCCGAGCGTGCGCATCTGATGGGCGTTGAGTGTGGGGGCGAGGGGGAGTGGACAGGACCACCTGGAAAATCACTATTGACGGCCTACATCCTCCCCCTTTTCTCCACCCGTCCTCCACCTCGCAGCTCCTGACACCCAACGCCCACACGCAACCCCGGCGCTGTCATGGACGCCTATCGGTGGTCGGTTCGGCTGAAGCTCGGTCTGATCGTATTCGCGGTCGGAATCGCAGTGGCATCGCTGTGGTACACCCAGCGGCTCGTTGACCGATTGCAAAAGCGGGAGCAGGCTGTCGTTCAACTCTGGGCCGGCGCGCTGGAGCAGGTCGTGCAGACCCAACAGGCTGATAATCCCCACCGGGAGGAGTTTCGTCGCCTCGACGCGTTTCTTCAGTCCCTGGAGCGGGATGGCGCTGCGGACACCCTGTCGGCGGATCAGGCCGCGGCCTTCCGCGATGCCCTCAGTTGGGCAGAGACGATGCCCCCGACGCACGAATTCAACTTCATTCTCAACCAGATTCTCGAGCCGGATCAGTTCGACGTGCCGGCCATCATCACCGACTCGACGCGCCGCCGGCCACTGTCCTGGCAGAATGTGGGGGTCCCGGATGACCTCGGATCCCTCTCGCCGGAGGACTCGGCCGAGGCGATCGAGCAACTTCACGGCGAGCTCGACGAGATGAAGTCGGGCTTCGAGCCTATCCCCATCCGGATTGACCTCTCCGAGAACCCAAGCGAGGACCTTCAATCTGTCACCGGCGGGCAGCTCACACAGTACGTGTACTACGACGAGTCGGCCCTCATCACTGAGCTTCGCATCTTTCCATGGGTGCAGCTGGTCTTCGTCGGGCTGTTCATCCTGGTGGGGTATCTGGGGTTCTCCTACATTCGCCGCAGCGAGCAGAGCAGCCTGTGGATGGGCATGGCGCGGGAGGCGGCCCATCAGCTGGGCACGCCGCTCTCGAGCCTCATGGGATGGATTGAAATGCTGCGCTCGCCCGACCTCGGAACCGAGCAGAAGGAACGGGCGCTCACGGAGATTGAAAACGACGTTGAGCGGCTTCAGCGGGTGGCCGACCGGTTTTCGGACATCGGATCGCAGCCGAAGCTGGAGCGCTGCGATCTCGTCCCCATCGTGGAGCAGACCGCCGCGTATCTCCGCCGCCGCATTCCGCAGCAGGGACAATCGATTGACCTGACGGTCGACATGCCCGAGGTTGCGGGCTGGAAAGAGGAGGGGGAGGTTTGCATCGAGGTTCGGGACACGGGTCGGGGCATCGAGCGCCAGCAGTGGAAGAACATTTTTCGACCCGGATACAGCACCAAGCAGCGCGGCTGGGGCCTGGGCCTAAGCCTGGCCCGTCGAGTGGTGGAAATCTACCACGAGGGGAGCCTCGAACTCGTGTCGTCGACCGTCGGGGAAGGGTCCACCTTCCGCATTCAGATTCCGGCGGCGGAAGCCTCTGCCTGATCCTACGTGCAGTTTCAAGCAATCCCTTTTGCAATGGGGTCATCTTGAGCGGAGCGCACTCTGAAAAGCACTTCTTCCCTGTGGTCAGAGCGAAGCGGAGTCAAAGGGGCCCGAAGGGTCATCCTCTCGGGATCTCAAAAGGACCTCTTGAAGATGCACTACGGTTGGAGCCGCGACCGGAGGGAGTCGGCCGGAAGCGAGGGCGCCACGGCGACGAAGATGTCGTCCCGATCCCGCCACAGGAGGCCGGTGCCGCGCTCCTGCGCGTCGGACACGAGGCGGCGACGCTGAGCGAGCTCCTCCCGAACCTCTGAATTCAGCTTCACCGTGGCCTTAAGTCGGTCGACGAGGGCATAGCTGTAAGCAAACGCGGCGATGCGCGCACTGTCGCCCATGTCCATGTACAGCAGAACCGGGATCTCCGTGTCCTCCGTCGCGCGGACCCGGCCCACTCCCTGGAGACGAGCCCCCTGAATCTTCGGAATCCGAATCTGTCGGTCCCACGTCGATTCGACATACGAGTCGGCCTCGGCGCGGCTGCGGGTCGTCAGCTCGGGCGTGGCGCTGGGGGCCCGCTCCGCCGAAAAGGGGACGAGGCCTGGGAGCGACGAAGAGGGGGTGGGTGAAGGCCCCGTCCAGTACCACACGCCGATCCCGCCCGCCAGCACGACCGAAGCGACCGTGGAACTGGGGAAAAGCGGGAGACGACTAGGTTGCGCACGGCCTCCCGGAGAACCGTGTCCGGAACGGCCTCGTCGATGAGGTTGGATTCGGGCTCAGAGAGGATCGCCCGGAGCCGATTGTGAAGGGTCGCACGGGCGTCCGAGATCGTGGTGTCGAGGGCGGCAGGAAGATGGGACGGGTCCCTCTCCTCGGACTCCCCGATCGCATCGACCGCGAGTAGAACCCGCTCCTGCGGCGAACAGGTGGCAAAGGCAACCGGAAGCGCGGCGTCGAGGAGCTCCTCGGCGACCTCCAGCCGCAGCGGATCGACCGGAGGAGCGTCGGCCTCGGGCGCAGGCACAGTCTCCAGATCTTCGGACGCTCCGTCCTTCGAGGCCGCACGCAGGAGGACCGAAAGCCACGCCTCCAGGTCGTCGGGGCGTTCCGCCGGGGGGCGCTCGGCGACCTGCCCGTAGGCGCGGAGCAGGAGGTCGGGGGCGTCGTCGGGGCCCACCAGCAGGCAGGCGAGGGGATAGAGCGTCTTGAGACGTTCGTGGAGGGAGGACGGGGCCATGTCGTCGCAATCGGGGGCCGGAACGGAACTCACGTGGGCGGCTGCAGGCAACGGGTTACTCCGCCGAGTCGTCGAGGACGAGCTTCACGGAATCTCCCTTTCGTATGTCGAGCAGTTCAGCGGCGTTCCCCCCATTGGCGGCGATTTCGAGGTGC
>PXSX01000413.1:7571-22827 GCA_003022655.1 Bacteroidetes bacterium QH_1_64_81
ATCTCCTCCACGGACCGCCCGGCGGCGAGGTGGGCGGCGGCGGGCGCGAAGATGTCGCGGCCGTGGAACGTGGTGCTCGGGGAGGCGCTTCGCCAGAACGCCGGGTCGTCCAGTTCGACCATTGCGTTGGGCGGCTCCTGGTCGAGCACGAGGGGGAAGACGCCATTGTCCGGGCCCACGAACCACTGGTTTTCCGCGCGGAGCGCCACGGCGCGCCGGTCTGTACCCACGCCCGGATCAACGACCACGAGGTGGACGGCTCCCTCCGGAAAATACGGGCAGGTCGACCGCAGCACGAAGGCGGCCTCCATCACGTCCTGTGGACTGATGTCGTGGGTCACGTCCACCAGCCGAGCCTGCGGACAGATGGAGAGCATCGTGCCTTTCATCGACGGGACGTAGGCGTCCTCGGTGCCGAAGTCCGTCGTGATTGTGATGATGGGAGCGTCGGACTCTGGAGAGGGGGGCGACATGTGACACGTGGAGTTCTGCTAGGAGAAGTGCGCTGCAGGGGACGCCGTACGCCCGTCCGGCGGGCAGAACGGATTCGTCGCGGACGCACCAAAAAACCTACAAACCACCAACGTCGATGTGTAGGTGCTCGGTGGCGAAAAGAAACAATTCGGAGGGATTTAGGAGTACGGACTCCAACTCGCGGACCAAGACCAGTCTCCCGCGGGGGATTCTTCTCCCAAGGAGTGGACGACTCATGGGACCTGCTGAATCATCGATCTCCGACCCGTCGACCGCCGACGGCTCCTCCAGTCGCCGTGCCCGCGACGCGGTGGACCGTTTCGTCTCGTTGTGGGAAGAAATGGCCTCGACCTGGGGCATCAACCGCACCATGGCGAAAGTCCACGCGCTTCTCTACTGTGCCGAGGAGCCCCTCAACACCGACCAGATCATGGACCGGCTCGACGTGAGTCGGGGAAACGCGAATATGAATCTCCGGTCCCTCGTGGATTGGAACCTGGTCCGCAAAACTGAACGGGCCGGTTCCCGAAAAGACTATTACGAGGCGGAGAAGGACGTCTGGCAGATCACGGCCCGGATCATCGAGGAGCGACAACGCCGAGAGGTCCACCCGGTCCGGTCGCGGCTGGAGGAGTGTGCAGAGGTGCTCGTCGATGACGACGAGACGATTGCGGAGCGGCCGGAGGCCGAGCAGGTGTTGCACCGCCGCTTCGCCAACCTCATCGATCTCGTGCAGGTGCTCGAAGGCGTCTCCGAGGCCCTCCTCCCCCTCGTTCGAAACAAGAACGTCGACCAGATCGAGCAGCTCCTAGACGGTGCGGTGCACCTCAAAGACGCCGATTCGAATCAAGCTGATTCTTCGCACTGACGGCCCGTTCTCGCACGAGTCCTCCCTGCCATGCCAACGACGAACGACATTGGAGACCGCGGCGAAGAGGTGGCGGCGAGCCACCTCGAAGAGAACGGCTATCGCATCCTGGAACGCAACTACCACTTCGAGCGCAATGAGGTGGACCTGGTGTGTCTGGACCCGGACGGCGGCGGTGAGCTCGTCTTCGTGGAGGTCAAGGCGCGCAGCGGAATGGACTTCGGCGCTCCGGAGGCCTCTATCACCGAGGAGAAACAGGAGTCGCTTATCGACGTGGCGCGAGCGTACCTGCACGAGCGCCGGTTCGAAGGCGCCCCCGCACGGTTCGACGTCGTGACAGTGATGCTGCGCGACGGACCGCCCGAGGTGAGTCACTACGAAAATGCGTTCTGGATGATGTGATGCGTGATTCGTGGGGCGTTTGTAAGGAGCCCAGTCGCGGAGACTCACGCCTCACCTCTTCACCCATCACGAGAACGCGATTGATGCCCCGCCCGGGAGGGCGGGGAGGTATTCGCCAGCCGGAAGGAGCCTCGATGGCTTCTTCCGGCTGAAAAAGAGTTGGTCTGTTGTTAGACTGCTCACATGTCTACGCGACGGACCAGCCATTCGGTTTACGACACCAAGTACCACCTCGTGTGGGCTCCGAAGTACTGAAAGTGGGTGCTTCGTGGTAACGTTCGAGAGCGTGTGGAGGAGTTATTTCTTGAGATTGGGGAGAGGAATGACGTAGAATTTGACACTCTGGAAATAGGGGAGGACCACGTTCATCTGTTTGTCTCGTTTCCCCCACGGTTGTCGATTTCTGAGGTCGTTGGCAAGTTGAAGGCGATATCGGCAAAAATTGTGTTTGAGGAGTTTCCGGAAGTGGAGCGAGAGATGTACGGGGGAGAGTTTTGGGAGGATGGATACTTTGTTCGAACGGTTGGGGATGAGGTGACGACGAAAGTCATTCGCCGATACATTGAGTACCATGACGAAGAGGAGACCCGTCCGAATCAGCTAGATTTGTTCGATCAGTAGAGACCCCTTTCGGGATGAGGCTTCATAAAGCCCCGCCCGGAAGGGCGGGGTTCTTTACTCCGGCGGCTCGTATTCGCGCGGGAGGCGTTTGGACATCCGCGTGGTGAAGGCGAAGTACCGATAGAGCGTGGCGCCGTACGGCTCGACGATTTCTCCGTACGGGTCGATGTGGATCGGGTGCTCGTTGAGCTCAATCTGGGAGGTCTGGTGGTCTTTAGGAGCCCGCCGAGAACGGTCCGCCCACTCCAGGTACAGTTCGCTCTCCGGCTCTCCGCGGTAGACTACTTCGAGCCGATCGCGGACGTCGAGGTGGTACGTGGAATCGTCGGGGCTGGGCTCCAGAATGTGGTCGCGGCTCGTGGGCATCCGGTCCGCGCGGGAGGTGTGGCGGAAGGCGGACGCCCGGGGCAGGCGGTACAGTTCGAACTGCTCTTCCTTAAGCCGGTCGTCCAGAAGGGCCCGGAGGAAATGCCGAAGGGAGCCCCGGTATGCCTCCCGCCGGTTTTGTCGCCACCGGGCTGCCTGCGAGGAGTCTTGAGGTGTGAGGGGATCGAAGAGCGGCTCTCCGTCCCAACGCACCACGGAGCCGCTCTTCTCGAACTCCTTCAGGAAGTAGGTGAGGCGGTAGCCCAGGGCTCGATTTTCGATCACTACCGGCTTTTCGGCCTGGGCTTTGAACGTGCCCCACCACTTCTCCTCGAAGCGAAGCACCTTGGGGTTTACGAGCCTGCACTTCTCGGCGAAGCCGGAGGCCCCGACGAACAGACGCTTGAACCGATCGAGCCGCTCGTACCACGCCTCGTCCCGCTCCGCCGAGACGGTGACTGGGGACGTTTCCAGCACCTCCGGCGCAAGTCGGACGGTAAATACCTGCGTCCGCCCCGGGGTCGGATCAAAATCCACCGCCTCGTTCGCGTACCCGACCCTCGACACGTAGAGCCGCTTTGCGCCGGGATGCACCTCGTCGAGACGAAACCGCCCGGTCGAATCGGTGACGGTCCCGTTCATCGACTCGGCGACGAAGACGTGGGTGTCGGACAGGGGAGCATTCGTCTCCGCGTCGAGCACGCGGCCCTTCACGACGATCGTGGAGGACAACTGAGCCGCGGTCCACGGGGCGGCAACGCCCGCCCACAGAAGCACCGCGATCAGGATCATGCGTAGTCGCATCTTGTCCCTCCACTTCACATCTCCTTGACGTTATCGGGCCGTAGGTACGCGCTGAGCAGAGCAGATGTTTACGGATGCAGGGGCCCTAGCAGTTGCAGGAAGGAGTCATCGCGCCGCCCGAATAGCCTCGATTGTGCTCGGGTCGTCGAGGCTCGACATATCGCCCAGGTCCTCGTCGAGATACGCGGCCCGGATGACCCGGCGCATGACCTTGGCGTTGCGCGTCTTGGGCAGGGCGTCGGCAAACAGAATCTCGCGCGGCTTCAGGGGCTTGCCCATCTCGTCGACGACCCCCTGCAAGAGCTCCTCGCGGAGATCGTCGCTCTCGTCGCGGTCCGGCTCCAGCACCGCGAACGCGACGATCTCGGACCCCTTCACGTCGTGGGGCACCCCAATGGCCGCGCTCTCCGCGACCGCCTCGTGCGCGTTCAGGAGCGCCTCAATCTCGGCGGGGCCCAGCCGCTTGCCGGCCACATTGATCGTGTCGTCCGAGCGGCCCAGGATGTACCAGAGGCCGTCCGCGTCGACGGCCGCGAAGTCGCCGTGCACCCACAGGTCGTCGAAGCGGTTCCAGTAGGCGTCGCGGTAGCGGTCGTCCTCGCCCCAGAACCCCCGTGTCATGCCGATCCAGGGCTTCCGCAGGACGAGCTCGCCGACCTCGCCCCGCACCGGCGTGCCCTCGGCGTCCACCACGTCGGCGTCCATGCCGGGGACTGGCCCGGAGAAGGCGGCGGGCTTGAGTGGCTCCAGGAAGTTTCCACAGAGGATGCCACCGGAGATCTCGGTGCCGCCGGAGTAGTTGAGGATCGGCTTTTCGCCGTTCAGGACCGTCTCGAAGCACCACCGCCACGACTCCGGATCCCAGGGGCTTCCCGTCGAGCCGATCGCGCGCAGGCTCGACCGGTCGGAGGCGTTCACGGGTGCGTCGCCATGCGTCTTGAGGGCGCGGATGAGGGTGGGCGACACGCCGAGGTGCGTCACCTCATGGTCGTCCACCATGCGCCAGAGCCGTCCCGGATCGGGATGGTCGGGGGCCCCGTCGTAGAGCACCATTGTGGCGCCGATGGTGAGGGTCCCAAACACGAGCCACGGACCCATCATCCACCCCATGTCGCTCATCCAGTACATCGTCTCGCCGGGCTTCAGGTCCATCGGGTGGTACATGTCCTGCGCGCCCTTGATGGGAAAGCCGCAGTGGGTGTGCACCGTCCCCTTCGGCGGCCCCGTGGTGCCGCTCGTGTAGATGATCATGACCACGTCCTCGGCGTCGGTCCGCGCCGTGCGGGCCTCGGTGCTGTGCCCCGCCATCACGTCGTCCCAGAAGTGATCACGACCGTCCGTCATGGGCGTGTCGTCCCGGCCCAAGTGCCGGTGCACGACGACGTGCTCCACGCTCGGACACTGCTCGACCGCCTCGTCTGCGGTCTCCTTCATCTCAATCGGACTGCCCCGGCGCGCGAAGCCGTCCGCGGTGAAGAGGGCCTTGGCGTCGGCCCCCTGGAGGCGGGTGACGATCGCCCCCACGCCGTAGCCGCTGAAGAGCGGGAGCAGCACCCCGCCAATTTTGACGATTGCCAGGAAGGCAATGACGATCTCCGGAGTCATCGGCATGTAGAGCCCAATCCGGTCTCCTTTCCCCAGGCCCAGGTCCCGTAACGCATTCGCGCAGCGACAGACACGACGGTGAAGCTCACCGTAGGTAAGCGTCCGGGTGGACCCGTCTTCCCCTTCCCAGCGGAGGGCAATTCGGTCCTCCACCGGAGTGCCCTGCCACGTATCAAGCAGGTTATGCACAATATTCATCTTTCCACCTACGCACCAGGTCGGCTGTCGAATGCCCTCGGAGAGGTCGACAATCTCTTCGTAGTCGCGATAGAACTCGATGTCCAGGTCCTCGAGGACGGCCTCCCAGAACCAAGCAACGTCCGCTGTGGAGCGCTCCTGCAACGCATCGAGATCGGAAAGATTGTGCCGATCCATGAATTTTCGCAGATTCGAGGCCGAAACGATGTCCGGGTCCGGTTCCCAGACGACCTCTTGGCCGAACGGAAAGGAATCGGGAGACGCTAGCGGTGATTCTGTCATGGTCAAATGGAGACGTGACGGGTTGAGGGAACGAGTGCCGGGTTTCGGTTGGACAAAAGAGGACCGTACAGAATAATTCATCCGCCTGAATAGAAGCAACCGCCGTTCGCGGATCTCTACCCGAAACGTCCGTGTAACGACCGTTCTTCATGTGAAAGAACAATCCCCGAAGAGGCGGTTCGGGACACAATCCGTGCCCGCGGGTGTATGAACGACCGCTCGTAGCCATCGGCCCGCTGCCAGGGTTCTCGGACGGCGTGTCCTATCGGGCGGCACTCGATGATCGTTACCAACCAGTTGAGTTGACGTGGCTGATCAAAACCTTCAGAACGATAATCAGGACGGATCCGGACTGACCGACGGGTCCCCTCCCGGCGCCGGCCGAGGGCGTCTCATCATCTGGGTCATTGCGGGGACGCTGCTCGCCCTGTGGGCCTACAGCTATTGGGGCATGGGACCCTCGGGGGGTGAACGCATTGGCTATAGCGAGTTTCGCGAACAGCTCCAGCAAGAAAATGTGGAGCGCGTGGAGGTACAGGGCAACACGATTAATGGCAAGCTGAAGTCCCAGGCGAGTCGGACCACGCAGGGAAACTCGTCCACGTACCAAAACTTTGTTACCTACCTGCCCTCGTTTGGTGACGAAAAGCTGATGGACCTGTTGGAGGCTCAGAATGTGGACGTGGTGACCAAGCCGAAGAGCGACTTTCCGTGGGGCTTGGTGATCATGGGCCTCCTGCCGGTTCTGTTGCTGTTTGGGGTGGGGTACATCTTCCTCCGCCGCATGCAGTCGCAGGGCCAAGGGCTCTTTTCGGTCCGCCAGAGCAAGGCCGAGCTCTACGACAAAGACGAGGAGGACACCACGTTCGACGACGTGGCCGGGGCCGACAGCGCGAAGGAGGAGCTGCGCGAAATCATCAAGTTCCTGAAGAACCCGGATCGCTTCGAGGGACTGGGGGGCAAGGTGCCAAAGGGGGTTCTTCTCGTGGGGCCGCCGGGCACCGGAAAGACGCTCCTCGCCCGGGCGGTGGCCGGGGAGGCAGACGTGCCCTTCTTCAGCGTATCGGGGTCCGACTTCATGGAGATGTTCGTCGGAGTGGGGGCCTCTCGGGTGCGCGACATGTTCAGCGAGGCGAAGGAGACCTCTCCCGCCATCATCTTCATCGACGAGCTCGACTCGATTGGGCGAAAGCGCGGGGCGGGGCTTGGCGGCGGCAACGACGAGCGCGAACAGACCCTGAACCAGCTTCTCTCCGAGCTGGACGGCTTCGAAGAGAACGAGGGGGTCATTGTCATGGCGGCCACGAACCGGCCCGACATCCTCGACTCCGCCCTCACGCGGCCCGGTCGCTTCGACCGCCAGATTACCGTCGCCCTCCCGACCAAGCAGTCCCGATACGAGATTCTGAAAATCCACGCCCGGGACAAGCCCCTGAGTGACGATGTCGATCTCGAAGAGATCGCCCGAAGCACCCCGGGCTTCAGTGGGGCCGACCTCGAGAATCTCCTCAACGAGGCGGCGCTCCTGGCGGGCCGCTACGAACATGATGCCATTCAGGCCAGTGACATTGAAGAGGCTCGAGACAAGGTGATGATGGGCCTGAAGCGCGATGGTCTCGTGCTGGACGACGAAGAGAAGCGACTGCTTGCTTACCACGAGGCGGGCCACGCCATCGTGGCGGCGGTGCTTCCCAATGCCGATCCGGTGCACAAGGTTACCATCGTGCCCCGTGGGCAGGCCATGGGCGTAACGCAGCAACTGCCCGAGAAAGATAAGTACCTGTATCGACTCGATTATATCCTCGACCGCCTGGCCGTGATCATGGGGGGGCGCGCCGCGGAAGAACTCATCTTCGACACCGCCACCAGCGGTGCCGAGAACGACCTCAAGCAGGTGCGCAAGATGGCGCGGAAGATGGTCCTGGACTGGGGCATGGGCGAGCGATTCAAGCACATCTCACTCGGTGAGGATCAGGGCAACGTCTTCCTGGGGGAAGAGCTGGCGAAGGGCCGCGAGTACAGCGATGAGACGGCCCGAGAGGTGGACGAGGAGATTCGCCGCATCACCGAGAATGCGTTCAGCCGGGCCGTGGAGACCCTGAACGAGCACCACAACCAACGGGGAGGTGGCCGCCAAGGGCGACGGGGCATCGGAAGAGGTCGACGCCGGCGAGGCCGAAATTCTGGAGGAGGACAGCGCTCCGAACGAAGACCGGCCTTCGGATTCCGAAGACCACTCCTGATGGAAGTCCCGCTCGGACTCTGACCCATCGGTCCGGTGCGCCTCGTAAATGGGCAATGGTGCAGATGGGCAGTGGTCCCGCTGGGGACTGCATCGGAAGGTCATTTGTCGTCTCATTCTCTTTCAGCGAATTAGATTCTGCCCCGCCATGTCCAAAATTGAACGGTCTCGTCCCTCGGACGATGCGCTTCGCAAGGAGCTTACCGAAGAAGAGTACCACGTAACCCAGGAAGCCGGGACGGAGCGAGCCTTTAGCGGCGAGTACTGGGACCACAAGGCGGACGGGACCTACTGCTGTGTGGTCTGCGACACGCCGCTCTTCGACTCGGACACCAAGTTCGAGTCCGGCAGCGGCTGGCCGAGCTTCTACGAGGCGATCGATGAGGCCAACGTTGAGCTCCAGGCCGACCACAGCCTCGGCATGCGCCGCACCGAGGTGGTGTGTGGCGAGTGTGGGGCCCACCTCGGCCACGTCTTCGACGATGGCCCCGAGCCCACGGGGGACCGCTACTGCATCAACTCTGCGGCCCTTGATTTTGAGGACCGTGATGCAAGCAGCATGACCTCCGGCCCTCGACGTTGCTCGACGCGACCGGCCCGGGTTTTTGAGATCGCATTTCGATCCGCAAAACCACAGTTGACACTGTAGTAGTGGAGCTCGATCAGGCATTGACGAGCGGGTCCCCGTCTGCGAACCCATTCGGGTCTCTTCATTTGAAATTCGACCCTGGCGCGGGCAACTTTCTTGCCCTCAGAACCTTGAATGGAACCTGGAAAGACGAGCCGCTGGGATGATAAACGGTGTCTCCAGTCGCTCCCTGTGGGTCGGTAGCGAAGTGGACAAACGCAGCAGACTGTAAATCTGCCGGCTTATGCCTTCGGAGGTTCGAATCCTCCCCGGCCCACTCTTCGATTTTGGGCTTCGGATTGAGGATTTTGGATTTTCAATCGACGGGTTGGACCCGGGTCGCCGCCAAAATCCACGATCACAGCTCCAAAATCTGTTTGCGGGAGTAGCTCAGGGGTAGAGCATCACCCTTCCAAGGTGAAAGTCGCGGGTTCGAATCCCGTCTCCCGCTCTACTCGATTTTGAATTCTGGAAATGGGGTTTCGGGTCGCAACAGCGCAGTAAACAATCCAAAATCCGTAATCCAAAATCCATAATCTAAAATCAGCCTGCCGCCTTAGCTCAGTGGTAGAGCACATCCATGGTAAGGATGAAGTCCCCGGTTCGAGTCCGGGAGGCGGCTCTTGTTTTCGACCGGTCTTAGTAGGCGCTGAGCCCCGATTTCTTCACGGAATCGGGGTTTTTCTTTTTCCCACCCGCGGGCTTCTTCTCAACGTATTGGGTAAGTATTCAGCCTATGACTGGGTGAGATTTGGGTAAGCTGCAGCGCGGCGCTCAGAGGTCGAGGCCCTCCTCCTCAAGCTTCCGAATCTCGTCGTGCAGGTGGCGCGGAACGACCTCCAGGTAGCGCCGCGTGACGTCGAGGCTTGAATGGCGCAGGAACTGGGAGACATAGACGACGTGGCGCCGCTTTCGAATGAGGTCAATCGCCCGGCCGTACCGGAGGGAGTGAAGCGTCAGGCTTGAGGCGGAAGAGTCCAGCCGCGCCTCCTCTGGAAGGTCGAGTTGCTTTTCGCCGTCGCGACTGGTCATTTCGCCGGTGGCGTGCAGCCGAGCTTCGGTAAAAGCCCGGCTGATCTTGTCGGCCTGAGAACGTCTGAACAGACGCTGAGAAGGCGGAAAGTGTACGGCGCCCATTCCTCCGCAACCTCGGCGGCTGGCTCCGAGAGCGGGATCATGTCCTCACGCTTGCCCTTGGGAATGAACTCTTCGTCGCCCACGACCATCTGCCGACTCTCGAGGTCAATCCCGCCGCAGCGAATCTGAACGACCTCCTCCCGGCGAAGGCCCTGCCAGAAGCAAAAGCGCCAGGCCCACTGCATCCACCACCGGGTGTCGTCGTGGCGGCTCGCCTCAAAAGAAGCGTCCGGATCGGAGTTGCGTTCGGCGTCGGCCTGGCAGACGTAGTAGAAGGCTCGGATAATCGTTTCCAGCTGCTCTCGTGAGCACCAGCTGGGCAGGCGCCGCGTGGTCTCCGCCTCGCCGGGCATCTCCAGCTTCGGCAAGCCTCGGCCCTCCAGCCACGCCGTCCAGGCGCTAAGCAGAGCATGGTACGTCCGCTTCGAGGAGTCGCTGAGGTCTTCCCGGTAGATGAAGCCCCGAGGATCTTCTGGCGTGAGGTGCTCCACCAGGCGGCCGCGGCCGACCCTTCGAGCAAAGTCTCGCAGGATCGAGTCTTTATTCCGAACGGACTGCTCGGACCACCCGCGCTGCTCGCCGCGCTCTCCGGCTCGGGTCTTGTCCTCGATATACTGCTCGACTGCTTCTCCGACAGTGACGGTGTCCTGGCCAGCCGTGTCGGAGGGATGGTTTTGCACCCACGGGTCGTACTCCCCACGGTCGTAGAGCTGTTGGCGCCACTCGGCCTCCGACTCGGCCTTCGATCGGGTCGGAAAGTTCGACTTGCGGACCGAGTTGGTCGTGCGCTTTGGCTCGCGTTTTGCGTCGTAGAAGCGGATCTGCCAGCGGCTCTTGAGCTCGCGGACGGAGGCCATGACGTGAAAGGTTGCCTACCATATCTCTTCGCTAAATACCGCTGGGGATAGCGTCGCCCGCAGCTTCTTTACCAGGTCACCGGGACTCACGACGGTGACGTCTGGATGCCCCGGCTGATAGTCACTTTCGTTGTAAGTCACGAGGTATTTGCAGTCGTAGACGACGGCGGCTGCAAGGTGGATAGCATCCTTCTCGTCGGCAAACTCGCAGAAGCGCTCTTCCAGTTCTGGTTCAGGGTCCGGCACGCGCATCAACGTCCACTGAATGATTTCATGCAGGTCCGGCAGGGCATCAGAAATCTTTTCCTCAACGTTGCGCCGGCTTTCAAGTACGGCCGTCTCTGCACACACGAACGTGATCGGGGCAATACTGCCCGAGACGAGCAGCACGCTGGGCGCTCCGTACAAGTCACCTCCAGCGGCTGCCATAATGATGTCCGCGTCCACGTATACGCGGAGGCGACGAGGCTCGTCAGGCATAGACGAAAAGCGCAAGTTGAGCCTCTATTGGTTCTGGCGCTGATTGGCCAGATCCTTCTTCACGCGCTCCAGATTTGAGAGGAGCTCCGACGTAGTCACGCCAGCACGCTCCATCTTCTTTCGAAAGCGCTGAGACGCCTGGTAGGCCCGAGTGTGCTGGGCAACTTTTAGCGGCTCGATTGACACGGATGAGCTTCGCAACGAGCGCATCGCGTCGGCCACGCGGCGACGGTACCGGTTCGGGGACAAGAGCGCAGACATGTCGTGTCGGCTATGAGTGAGAGAGTCGACTGACGTCGGTAACTGGACGACACTGAGACTTAAGTATCATTATAGCACCGGTGACACTTTTTGTTGCAATACCCACCCAACGTATTGGGTATGAGCTACCTTCTGTGAGGCAAAGGGAGTGGTTTCGCACACGAACACAAAACCGGGCCCGACCGGTGGAGCCAAAAGGCGCCAAAAGCTCTACCGATTCGGCAGCCACGGCAGCCCGCTATCCTCAAGCACCCGGAAGCGGATCTGGCTATTGGTGGCCTTAAGTACTTGGCTCATGTTAAGTCTGTGGTGAAGCTACATGCCGCACATGGACTGCAGGACTTCGGGGCCGACTCGATCGTGGTTGAAGGCAAGCTCAAACATCGCCACGTACCCGGAGAGGTAATCTTTGTGCACCCCTCGAAAAAGCCTTAGGCGGTTCCTCAGGCTCGTCCATATGCCTTCGATTGTGTTGACGTGAACCTCCCGTTTTCCGTCACCATCTCGGTCCTCGGCCCAGCCCATAGAGTGGTCGATGGCCTTCCTGGTTCGAGGCTCCTCCTCGCTTTCGAGCCAGAGGTAGGAGCGGTTCTCATCGGTAAAAATACAGGCCTCTTGAGCGGTCTCTTCGGTGAGGATTTCCTGGAGGGTCTCCTTCTTTGTGTTTCGGCAAACCCTGAAACTGGCCCACCCAGTTTTGCGGCTGACCATCCCCACGATCGGAGGACGGTCGTTCTCGTAGGTCCCTCGTCCCCGCGATTTGTTCGCCCGACGGCGTGGGGGATCATCCGGATCGCGACAAGGATCGCCTTTTTTCCCCCGCACCCGCAGAAATTTCTGCGTGATACATCTCATCGGCCTCAACCTCTGGATCCTGCAGCCTACCCTCCGGCGCTTCGCCAGGAAGTCCGACTCGCTCTCCTTCCTGAACGGCTTTTTGAATGCGATGGCGCCGATCAAGCACCGACGGGTAGGCCAGGTCCATCTCATCGGTCAGCCATTTGGTCGGCAGTCCCTTCGCGAATCCGCGAAGAAGCATTACGATCGTCGATGGATCGTAGTGCGTTTTCGACCACACCGTGTCGGTGAAAATGTTGAACACTGCTCCGCATTCCCGGCACCGGTAGTCCATGATCGGCGCCCGACGGCGATCATGCGGCGCCTGGTCGGAAGGAAGCTCATGGCCGTTTGGACAGGAAAGGCCCTCCGGATGGAGCGACCGCTTCAGGTACTGATAGCATTCCTCCTCACTGAGAAGCTCGTCGTATTTCTTGGAACACGCCGTTCTGGCCTCTGCAAAGACACATGACCGAGATTGTTCATCTCCGAGCTAACATGAGCCAAGTACTTCCATCTCGATCGACCGGAAAGTGATCGTGTCGGACTCAGCGAGGTTGTAGGTGAGACGCTGTGTGTAGTCGGGCCGCTGGAGGCCATCGAGGTATTCGCGGTAGGTGAGGCGAAGGGTCTGGTCCTGACGGCCGGCGTACAGGATCTCGAACTCAAACGACCCTTCCTTCGGAATCGGCTCAGTTCGCTCGAACGCCTGTCCGGAAGGCCATGCCTCGTCATCCTACGGTCGTTGGGTGCCGTCTTCTCTGACCCAGCCGTCTTGTATCTTCCCATTGTCACTGATGTGGAGAAGTGGATTCATCCCTATATAGCTGGAGGGGGGAACTAAAAAATACCCGCCGTCGACATCCCGCCGGACCTCCCAGTACGTGTCCACAAAAACTGTGTCGAACCTCGTGCCTCGACCCACGCCACTATCAATATCGGGTGGGGCAAAGGGCCTAGTGGGAGAGTAGGTTGGGACGGTAAAGACTCGGCCAGCTTCTATCATGGCAGTCCCCGTACTCGCCGTCTCAACCGCGCCTAGCTCATAGCTTCTCTCGACGTCTGATGAAGGGGAAACTAGAGTTCCTGCGGGAGCACAGCTGACCGCTACGGCAAGAACTGGAAGAAGCATGAGCCGCAGGGGTGCGGTATATCCACTACGCATGACCAAAGCAGATGTGGCTGAGAATTACACGAGCATCCACCCCGAGGATTTCAAATCCCCTGAGGTTTAGGTAACGCATAAGCCTTAGGAATAGATAGCTTTACGCAGATGAAACTCCTTTATGGATTGCAGTGCCATTACAGGCACATAAATAAGCGAGAGTTACGTTCTTGGCGTCTTCCTCGTCGTAGATAATTTGTATCTCCGGCTTATCGCTCATTCGCTGATTACATCTTTATTGAAAACAAGTGTATCTGTAGTTGTCTAACCTACCGCAATCCAGCGTTGGGTTGTCTCTCAACACTAGCATAGGCAAGCAATCGACCAATGCCAACCACTGTAGATCCTCGCTGTGGCCGGAAGATACGGGCGCTGCGGAAGTCTGCCGGGATCGCCAGTGAGGTGGACCTGAACTACACCTACCTGTCGAAGATCGAGACAGGGAAAAGCCCAGCACCATCCGCGGGAGCCCTTGTGCGGATCGCTGACGCCCTGGATGCCGATGCAGATGATTGGCCGGGAAAGTCGCGCCGGACGTCGAGCAGATGCTGATTGAGCGACCATCGCTTATGGACGCGGTCCGGGAGAAAGCCGATGCCGTTTTCGCCTAGCCGACGGTCTTGCACGCAAACACCGAAGCGTGCGCTCCCCTTCTGACGCCGCCTCCCCCCGCCCATTTGTTCGTCACATGGCAAAACCCGCTGAAGAGACGTCTTTCAACCTCGCTCTGAACGAGATTGCAGCCGACGGCACCGCCTCCGCACAGGAGATGGCCGTGGCGGCCGGGTGCTCGAAAAGCCACATCCGCTCGGTAATCTCCGTCTGTAATCCTGCGCAGCTGGGCCCGCGCCGCATGGTGCGCCTCAGCCACTGGCTCGTCACGGAGCGAGACGAGACGCGGCACCTGGAAATGGAGACGGAAGGGGAGAAGCCGAAGCTCGCCGGCGACGGGACGGTCGGTTTTAGATCGCCGTGAAATTGGCGCGTGACGAAACCTGGACCGGTCTGCTGAATATCAGGAAGCGGTCCAAAATCGCGGGGTGGAGCAGTGGTAGCTCATCAGGCTCATATCCTGAAGGTCGCGGGTTCGAATCCCGCCCCCGCTACTACTTCATATCGCTCGCCATCCGTTGGCCCCCGACGGCTCCGCTCACCGGCGGAGCCGTTTTTCTTTTGCCTCGGTCTTCTCCAAGCGATTTGTACGCGTCTTGACAAATTCAGAAGAGCCGCCGCCGGGCGCGCGCCCTCTGGGTGTTTCGGAGGACGCACCATCCGCACTCCTTCTGTTCGACGGGGTGTGCAACCTCTGCAACGCCTTCGTCAACCTCGTCCTCGACGCCGATTCCGAAGGCTACTTCCGGTTGGGATCGCTTCAGTCGGAGGCGGCCCGTCCGTATCTACGGGCGTACGGGGTTGAGCCGGAGGCGCTGGACTCCGTGGTGCTCATCGAGAAGGGACAGCTCTACACGCGCTCCACGGCCGCCCTCCGGGTCGTCCGCCGTCTCGATGCCCCCTGGCCGCTGCTTTACGCATTTATCGTCGTCCCCCGTCCGGTGCGGGATTGGCTATACGACCGGATCGCGGCGAATCGGTACCAGTGGTTCGGGATCCGCGATGCGTGCCGCGCCCCGACCCCCGACCTGACGGACCGGTTTCTGGAGGACCCGATGTAGAGGGGGCCTGGGCGAAGGCAGCTACTCCTCCGCTCCCTCGTCCTGCAGGAGCTCGAAGTACTTCTTGATGAGCTCCTCGTAGTCGGAGTTGTATCCCATCTCCAGGGCGCGGATGAGGTCGCGGCGGAGCGCATCGGTCTCGTTTTGAGCGGGACGTTCTCCCGGGTCTTCTCGGTCGATGTCCTCGTCCGCCTGACGGCCCCGTCGCTCCTGCTTCTTGCCCTGCGTGCGGAGGGACTGCTGGGCGTTGAGGAGGCGCGTGAGGATTTGCTGCTGACGCTCGATGAGGTCTCGACTGCGACGGCCACTCTCCAACTCGTCGGCGGACTGCTCCATCTGCTCGGCAATCTTCTGCA
>PXSX01000414.1 GCA_003022655.1 Bacteroidetes bacterium QH_1_64_81
TTGGAATACGACTGAACGTTGGATCCTCAGGCGAGAATTCTGCAAACTGGGACGCGCTGGGGCCGAGCAGGTAGGATCATCCAGCCGTGTACGTAGTTTCGATTGATGCGGTCGCGGACTACTTGCCTCGGTCGTCGAGAAGATTCTGTTCAGCGCTCTGTCCCACCAGCCTGCGGTTCCCGCTACCCGTTTTCCATGAGCGACGCCGTTCAAGAGCATTGTGGCGTCTTCGGCATCTTCAACCCCCCCGAAGCCGCCCGACACACGTACTACGGCCTGCACGCCCTGCAGCACCGGGGCCAGGAAGCGGCGGGGATTGTCACCTCTACGTACGACGAGCAGCGGGAGGAGCCCGTGATGCCGGTCTACAAGGACTTCGGGCTCGTCCTGGATGTCTTCGACGACCCTGCTCTCTTCAACGAGCAGCTTCTGGGCGACGCCGGCATCGGCCACAACCGGTATTCCACGAGCGGGGCCTCCGCCAACCGGGCCAACATTCAACCCCTCGTGGTGCACCACCGGAAGGGCAACCTCGCTTTGTCGCACAATGGCAACCTGTCGAACGCGAAGGAGCTGCGCAAGAGCTTCAGCGAGCGCGGCACGCTGTTCCAGACCACCAGCGACAGCGAGCTCATCCTGCACCTCGCGGCCCAGAGCCGCCGGCAGGAGCACCTCGATCAGATCATCGACGCCCTGATGCAAATTGAGGGCGCCTACTCCCTGCTCCTGATGACGGACGAGCACATGATCGCCGTCCGCGACCCCAACGGGTTCCGGCCGCTCGCCCTCGGTCGCCTGGAGACGCCCGAACGCCACGAGGGCCCAGCCTACTGCGTGGCGAGCGAGACGTGCGCCTTCGACATGATCGGTGCGGAGTACATCCGCGATATCGAGCCGGGGGAGGTTCTGGTGATCGACCGCGAGGGGTGCGTGAACGACGGCGACTTCGAGAGCCATGAGATCCCTACCAAGTACGGGGTCAGCCAGTGCGTCTTCGAGTACGTCTACTTCTCGCGGCCCGACTCGCAAATTTTCGGGGAGATGGTGGACAAGGTGCGGCGCCAACTCGGGGTGCAGCTCGCCCACGAGGCCCCCATCCCCGAGGAGGCCAGTGGCGACGAGAAGACGCCCATCGTGGTGCCGGTCCCCGACTCGGCCAACACCTCCACGCTTGGCTTCGCAGAGGAGTGCCAGGACATGGGGCGGCAATGCCGGTTCGACCTCGGGCTCATTCGCAACCACTACGTGGGCCGCACCTTCATTGCCCCTGGCCAGGACCGCCGCGAGATGAAGGTGCGCTGCAAGTTCAACACCGTGCAGGGATTGCTGAAGGACCGCACGGTCGTAGTGCTTGACGACTCGATCGTGCGGGGCACGACGGCGCGCTACCTCGTGGACATGCTGCGCGACTCGGGGGCCAAGAGCGTCCACTTCCGCGTCTCCTCCCCGCCGGTCATCAGCCCCTGTTTCTACGGCATGGACTTCCCGGACGCGACTCGCTGGCGTACTTGTCCGTGGAGGGGTTGATGAAAGCTGTGAAGCGGGCCAACGATGGCGACCTCGGCTACTGCAACGCCTGCTTCACCAGCGACTACCCGGTGCCCGTCGACAAGGACATGAGCAAGGAGGAGTTCGACTGGCAGGTGCCGGCGCCCAGGACCTGAGTGTGGAGTTCTTTCTTCAGAAGGGGAACTGTCCCGACAATGCGTTGGCTTCGTCCTCAGCTCCGTGAAACGTGATGCGTAAAGCGTGATCGTCAGAAGCGACCGTCCTCACGCATCACTCCTCACGCATCACGATCCAACGCAGACTGGCGCCTGTCCCGAAGCTGAGCATAGATCTATCCTGAAAGCTCGACCCCTGAAGATCAAAACCCCACCGCCGCCCCGGGGCCCCGCGGATCTGAGCTGCCGCGAAAGGTGTACGTCTGATCCGGCCGGTCCGGGTGCTTGATGCGGAGGCCCTGCGCCCGTCCCCACTGCGGAATGCCGCCGAACACGCCCTCCGTCACGTCCCAATTCCGCGTCCGAAGGTTCCGGATCACATCCGTCGAAAGCGCAAACTCCTCGTAGCTGAGGTGGCGCGGCTTCCATTGGTGGTGAATGCGTCCCGCCGTCACGGCCTGCTCGACGTTCATGCCGTGGTCGATCACGTTCATGATGACCTGAAAGGTGGTCGTGATGATGGTGGACCCACCCGGGGCCCCGATGACGAGGTGCAGGCGGTCCTGCGGGTCCTCGACGATCGTCGGCGACATGGACGACACCATGCGGCGGTCCGGCGCCACCAAGTTGCGCTTTGTCCCCGAGAGGCCGAACTGGTTCGGTACACCCGGCTTCAGCACGAAGTCGTTCATCTCGTTGTTCATGAAGAAGCCCGCCCCGTCGATCACCACCTTCGAGCCGTAGCCGCTGTTGAGGGTGGTTGTTACACTGACGGCCATGCCGCTGCTGTCGGCCACCGAGTAGTGGCTCGTCTCCATCGATTCGCCCGTCAGCATGGGCTCGCCGGCCCGTATCGAGTCTGCGGGGGTGATGCGGCTGGAGTCGAATGACGCCATGCGCTGTTGCATGTAGTCCTTCTGGATGAGGCCCTCGGTGGGCACCTGCACGTGATCCGGATCGCCGAGCCACTTGGCCCGGTCGGCAAAGACGCGGCGCATCGCCTCCCCCAGGTAGTGGGCCGTAGCGCTGGAATTGAAGCCCATCTGACTGATGTCTTTCCTCTCGGCCGCGTTCAGGAGCTGGGCGATCGCGACGCCGCCGGAGGAGGGCGGGCCCATCGAGTGCACTTCGTAGCCGCGATACGTCGCCGTGACCGGCTCTCGCTCCACGGCCTCGTACTCGGCCAGGTCCTGCTCGTCGATCAGTCCCCCGTTGGCCTGAAACTGCTCGGCGATGAGCGACGCCGTCTCGCCCTCGTAGAACTCGGACTTGCCCTCGTCCCGGATGCGCTTCAGGGTCTGCGCAAGATCCGTTTGCACGAGCCGCTCGCCAGTCCGGTACTTGCTTGACGCGCTGCCCTTCGTGAAGTACGCCTTCGTGACCGGAAACTCAGCGAAGGCCCTGTAGCGGTTGTTGAGGTCTTCGGCGAGGGCGTGCGGCAGCGGAAAGCCCTCCTCGGCGAGCTGAATGGCCGGGGCCATCACCGTAGCGCGGTCGAGCCGGCCGTGCTCGTCGAGGGCCTTCAGGAGCCCCGCGACGGTGCCGGGCACACCGGACGCTAGGTAGCCGCGGCGGCTGCGCGTGCGTGCGGCGTTGCCCTCGTCGTCGAGATACACGTCCTGGGTGGCGCCGGAAGGAGCATCTTCGCGGTGATCGATGGTGGTGACCGACCCGTCAGGGTTCCGGATGACCATGAATCCGCCCCCGCCGATGTTGCCGGCGAAGGGGTGCACGACGGCCAGCGCAAAGCCGGTCGCCACGGCAGCGTCCACAGCGTTGCCGCCCTTCTTCAGCATCTCGACACCCGCCTCTGAGGCCGTTCGCTTGGCGGAGACCACCATCCCATTCTCGGCGTACTCGGGAACGGGTGCGGAGGCCGTGGCGGGGTCAGTCGTTCGAGGCGAAGATGGCGCCGTAGAAAACGCTGTCTCCAAAAATGTATGCCTCCCTCCCTCGAATGGCAACCGTTACTCCACTCGGCTCAGCACGGTGACCGGGTCGTCGCTCCGGGTGAGGACGGGCGCCTCGATGTGGGAGCTGTGGCGACGCTCAGCAACCCCCTGCTCCAGCGTGTCGCTGTCGACCGACTCGCGCTCGGCGGCCACCGTTCCGAGAAGGTCGGAGCGCGACTCCGTCTAAATCAGGGAATTGGAGGAGTGAACATGATGTGGCGCGGGAAGTACGTGGAGGCGCTGTCCTCCGTTCACCCGATGCATGACGTCTCGATCTTCAATGGACGGACGCTCGCTCGTCACAGTCGCAGGAGCAGTGGCAGGAGTAGCCCTCGCAGCAACGTTGCTCCTGCCCC
>PXSX01000415.1 GCA_003022655.1 Bacteroidetes bacterium QH_1_64_81
TCAACAGGCCCGTCAGACGTTTATTTCGAAGAATCTCGACCCGAAGTTCCCGGATGGCAGAGCGAAATTACACAGTGCTCCGGTACGAATGTAATATGCTCGTGGACGTTCCCGACCCGTTCGGCACCCGTTCCAGCGACAGACATTCCCCGAGGTTCCTTTTTTACCTTCGCTACTGCTGGTCCTCCAAGTGGTCCTTGAGACGCGTCAGACGCTGAAGCGACTCGGACATGCGCTGACTCGCTTCCTGGATGTCTTGGGCCGACGAGGCGAACTGCTCGTCGAGATCCTTCTCCTGGCTCAACTCCAGCAGAAACTGGGCGTTCCCCGCAATAATCGAGAGGGGATTGTTGAGGTCGTGATAAACGGAGGAAACCGCCTCGTGCAAGTCGTCCTCAGTCTCAAACTCTTCAAATTCAGTCATTGTGGACGGGATTTTTCCCAACGAGGAATGAAGAAGGGGAGGGGCATCTGTGTTCAAGGAAGCCGACCTCGGGTTCCTACAGGTCGTCGAGCGATCGCCGATGGACGACTTTGATTCCACGGTCGGTCCGCTGAAGATCACCGACCGCAACCTCCGGATCATGCTCAAAGAACAATTTCCATTCCGAATCTTCCGCCCGCTCCAGAAAGCGCCCCTTCTCGTCGATCGTTTGGAGGGGGCGAACGTCGTAGGCCATCGTCCAGGCGGGCGGGAGGTGATGGGTGGTCGGCAGCAGGTCGGCCACGTACACGAGAGTCGTGGCGTCGTCGTGCACCTTCACGATCTGCTGCGCCTCGGTGTGGCCGTGGACGAGTGATACCTCGACGTGGGGTAGAAGGAGACCACTCCCGTCCACGAGATGAAGCTGGCCCGCGTCTTCGATCGGGGCAAACGTTTCGGAAAGAAACGACCCCTTCTCTTTCGGATTCGGATCGCTCGCCCAGTCCCAATGCCGCCCCTGCACGTGATACGTGGCGTTGGGGAAGGTAGGGGCAGGGCCCGTCTCGGTCTGCCGAGTGCTGCCGCCACAGTGATCGAAGTGGAGGTGCGTGAGGACGACGTCCGTCACGTCCGACGGCGAGATCCCGTGGTCCCGCAGCGATCCTTCGAGGGTGGCGGTGTCGTGATCGACGGCGTAGATGTCCTGGTACTCGGTCCCTTCGAACGTGTCGCCAACGCCCGTGTCTACAAGGATCACGCGATCGTCTCCTACCAGGAGCAGGCAACGCATGCTCAGCGGAATGCGATTTTGCGCGTCCGGCTCGATGCACTGCGACCAGAGCGGCTTGGGCACGATCCCGAACATGGCACCCCCATCTAAGCCAAAGCGACCGGTCTCGACGGCGTGGAGGGTGTAGGGGCCAATTTCGGGCATGGAAGGCGGGTGGCGGACGCGGGAGTGGCGAGCGCGGGAGTGGAGGCGTCGACGAATGCGGGAGCCAGATCCGCTTATGCCTCCATGCTCCCGTCTTCCCTTCCGTAGGTGTGTGAGTTAGCCCCGAAGTCTTCAGGACAAGAGCGATTGTCCTGCGGGGCTAACCAATCTCGCAAAGAGCGCGCCCAATGTCCACGCCTCTTACACTTCTTCCGGCGGAAAATCCTTAAAGTGCCCGTTCGATCGGATGCGGCGCTGGACCCCTTCTTGTTCTTCGATGCGGGGAATGATGGCCTCGAAGTGACGAATGAGGTAGCGGATGCGCTCGTTTTCGTTTTGATGCTCGAGCAGTTCCTGTTTCTGCTCGCTTTCGAGGGCGCCGTTCTGGGCGAGGACGAAGGAGAGACGATCTACGTCTTCGTAAAGGTCGGGCCGGACGGTGCGGCCGGCCAGCTCCAGCAGCTTCATGTGTTGCGTGATGACCCGTTCCTTCAGGTCGAGGTCGATGGTCGTCTCTTCATCCTCCACCAGCATCACGTCGGCGGTGTAGTAGCTGGCCTCGTCGTGATGCACTGTCTCGATGCGAAACCGCTCCTCCCCGCGCACTGCGATGTCCATACGGCCGTCCTCGTACCGCTTCACGACCCGATCGATGCGAGCCGTCGTTCCGACATCGGCCCGCTCCTCATCGTCGTCGGCCCGAACGATGCCGAACGGCACCTCGTGCTCCAGGCAATACGCCGTGAGGTCTTTGTACCGCTCCTCAAAGATGTGGAGGGACAGGGACTCGTCCGGATAGAGCACGAGGCTGAGCGGAAAGAGCGGAAGGGAATCGATCGAGTCCATAAAACACTGCAGGGATCGGTGTCGCGAAAATCACGTCCGGAGCGCCGAGAGCCTCCGATCTGTCGTCGGAGCGGGGATCGATGATCCGATACGTCGTCGAAGACGCAGCGACAGTTTGAATACTTTCAGGGGCAAGTCTGTGGGCTCGGGGCCCGCGAGCGAGATGTCCCTCCCCAGGGCCACGCTCGCAC
>PXSX01000416.1 GCA_003022655.1 Bacteroidetes bacterium QH_1_64_81
GGAAAATCCGACGACTGCTTGGCTGTTGGGAGCCACGATCTTGAAGCCCGGAAAATTCTCCTCAAAAGCAGATCCGTCGTCGCTCGTGTCTTGCAGCGTGGATAGATTCTCCGCAATCCACGATTCGCGGAGCTTAATGGTCACCAGAGAATCGGTTGGATTGACCTGGGACGCGTTAACCGAGGCAGGGTCCATTTCGTCGGCGTCGAAGGTCGCACTCGCCCGAGCGGAGTCCATCGTGGCGTCCTCTGTTAGGTCGTACACCTCCACCGCCAGCGCATTGCTGGAATCGCCGTGCAGGTAATTCGGGGTCAGGCGCAGTTCAGCGGTCAGCGAGTCGGTGCTGTTGGCTGAGAGAATCTCAGAGGGAAGGGAGCTTCGCCCCGCGACGTCGAGGTATCCTTCCGCTTCAATTTCACCCGTTCCCGGAAGTGGATCGTCGACGACCCCGACGAGGACCCGCCATGGGTTCCGGATCGGGACCTGGCGAACATTTTCGCCGGTGATCGGCGTGGTGCGTGCGGTGTCGAGCTCAGGTTCCACGTCGAGCGTGGCGGGCTGCCCTCCACTCAGAGAATCGGGCCCGACCCCTAGCCCTACGTCCGTGGAGTCGCTGCAGGCAGAGAGCGAGAGAAGCGCAACGCCTCCGACGAGGACAGCGCAGAGCCAGGAAGACCTCATGGTCAATACGGGCGGCAGGGGCCAGTTCGATAAACGAGTCAGGGTGAGAGGACGCCGTCTGATGGATCAGCGGACCAGTTCACAGGCACTGAGGCAGGGCGCCGCCGGGGAGAAAAGGTCCGAACAGGACATCAGATCGATATCGGGGGGAGCTGAACGCCCTCAATCGGGTCCGTGAATGCCGCCTGGAAGTGGGGTGTTTCTCGCCGAATGAAGACTACGCGGGGACTTCACCGAGCATTTGATCGTACAGCGTAACCGCTTGGTCGGTCCGAACCCCGGCATCCTCGCTGAACGTGGGTGCCCCGTCGGTCAATGCTCCCCCCGGCGGAACGATGGTGGCATCCGCATAGGTGTGACCGATTTCTGAAAGAGTGGCCCCCGTATTTCCGTCGAGGGGAAGGCTCATTTGTTCGGTGAAGGACGCCCCGAGGCGCGCCTCAGGGTCCTGCCCGGAGGGGGTGAAGACAGACTTTGTGGAGCCAAACAGGTCGTCGTTGGCGTCGGTGGTGGACAGAAGGGAGGGAAGCAGGCCACTGATCCATCCGAACGAGTGAATCACGTCGGGGCCCCAGCGGAGCTTGCGGAGGGTTGCCATTACGGATCGACCGAAAAAGAGCGCCCGGTCCGCGTTGTCATCGAAAGCAGTGCCGCTGGCGTTCGTGGCGTGGCCGTTTCGGTCAAAATAGCCATCGTGGTCCATGAAGTAGACCTGGAGTTGAACGTCTGGCACCGAAGCCACCTTCACCGAAACCGTCTCCGTCTTCGCGCCCATCGGCACCTCTGTGTCCGAGAGCCGAATGACCTCGTGAAGGTTGTGCTTTCGCTCATTGATGTCCCCATAGCAGGGCATCATGATGCGAACCTCAAAATCCCCTCTCCCCTGGACCCGTTCGGGGAGCGAGCGAGTGAGGGAGGCGAGGGACGAGCGCTCCGTGAACGGAGATAACGCACCGGCGACGTAGAGGAGACGATTCGAAGAGGCCATGTGTGGCAGGTGGGGTTGATTGAACTACAGTGGTTGCGGACGAGGGAGAGGGCGGACGGTCGGGACAAGACGGTGAGTGGAGATACACAGAAGCAGCGTCCCAACGCTCGTTCTCGACGAGTCTGAGCCCCTTGGGGCGACCGAGTCGCATCTGCTGGTGGGCTGCAGGGGGGAGAGCATCAGAGCGAAAATGGTTTGACGCATGCCTGAAATCGGTTCTGATGCTCCAAATTGGAAGAAAACGTAACCATTTAATTATGGCTAGTTTCTCAAAAATCAAGTTATCGCCGTCCAATCCGGGAATCAATGACCCAGCGCCCGAAATGCGCGTCTGGGGATCAAAACCGTGAAAATTTGACATTGGAGAGCAAAGGGCAGGATCTCGTTCTCGGTCCGCTGCAGCGAGACTTTTGGTTCGCGGGAGAGATTCCCCTTCGTCGAGGTCGGGCATGCGCGCCCTGGCCGCGTCGAATCCTCATTAGCGGCACGGTGGGCTCCCCGGGTTCCGGGTCCGGTCCGATCCCGCACCGGGGGCGTTTTTTGCGACGGTCGTCGACCCGGTAGACTTCGGGCGGACGTGTGTTTACAATGCAACGACGGACCCTCTCGGATGACCTTTCAGGAGACGCGATAGAGACGTGGGGACCTGTGCGGCGACGAACAAAGACGGAACCTCGTGTAGTAATGACGCGATGTCCGGCAGTCGCTACTGCCACGTGCATCAGGATTCGGACGGAGGACCCCGTTCGGAAGCCACGTACGGGTTTTGGACGATGCTGGCGGGGGCCTTCGTCGTCATTTTCGTGACGTATTTTCTTTTGAGGATCGCCTTGGGGGGATAGGCGCCGACATCGGGCGTCACAGATTCGTCGCGCGGACGCATAACTAAGTCCGTCGTCCAGAGTTTTTGCGCGGTAGCGGTCTGAGTTGATTTACACCGCCCGGGCAGCCACGGCGCGGCGGCAACCGATCGGTTAGTCCAGCACGTCGTCGATGTGGGGGCGAAGGTCGTCAATCGTCCGGTACATCCAGTTGAAGTAGTCGGCATAGTTGGCCTGGAGTTCGCGGAGGGTCTTCCCATCGTGCTTGCCGAAGCAGACGATCACCGCGTCGCCGTCTCGCTTCAGGCGGCGCTGGTCGTCGAGATAGTCGCCGCGGATGTGTTCGGCCAGGTCCGCAGGCGTGCCGTCAAGGTCGTGTTCGTCGAGTTGCTGCTGGAGCACTCGGCCGGCGGCCTCCACGTCGCGCACGGCGTCGTGGGCGCCGTCGAGCGGCGTGTCGGTGTACCGTTCGTAGAGGGCCGAGAGGGTGCGTGGGCGCAGCACCTGCTCCAGCCGGTATGGATCGAGAACGACGCGGTCGTCGGGGCCGGGGAGGGGGCGGCCGGATCGCTCGAACTCGGCTTTGAGGAGCGGAAGGTCGTATGCGAGTGCGTTGTAGCCGGCCAGATCCGCGTCTCGGAGAAGGGGAGTGATCCGATCGACGTGGGCGTCGAATGGGAGTGCTTCCCGAATGGCATCGGGCGAGAGCCCGGTCAAGTCCGTCACCGCTTCGGGGACCTCCTGCTCGGGATCGACGAGCACGTTCACTGTGTCGTCGAGTGCCGCTCCGTCGCCAGAGGGCACGAGCCGCTGCATCCCAATCTGGACCACGCGCGCTTCCTGGCCGTTCGAGGTGGAGCACGGGCACGCGGAGGGTCGGAAGAGAGGCAGCAACATGGGTGACGGCAATGTCCGCCCCTCCTGTACGCGCGACCGAGAAAGAAGGTCGATACGTTGCTAGAGACCCGTCTCGCAGCGGAGCAGTCCCGTCCCGAACGATCTCGAGGGCGGGCGGCGATTCTGAATCTGCGAGGAGGAAAACCCTACCGGGCCTTCAGCGACGAACGGAAGGACTATCGGTGCAATGCTCAACAGAGCGGCACTGATCCCGGGGGATGTGTGCCACGCGGGGACAGGGGTCAATGCCGAATAAGCTCGGCGTCAAGCCACTGCACGAGGGCGCTCTCCTCGCCCTGTTCGCGGAGCTGCAGAAGCGTTCGCCGGAGGGAAAACTCGAGAAGGAGACTCCGCGAGAGATCTGCTTCGTAGCGGGCGGAGAGAACGGACACGGCCTTCGTCAACTGCCTGTCGAGATCCGCTCGTACACGGCCCACGGGCGTCGGCTGGAGGTCCGGGTCCGGGGTTGGCATGTCCGACGGATCAGCCATAGAGAGTGCAAGTTCCTGGCCGAGAGACGTCGCGTCGCTGGCAACTGACGGGTCGTCGGGATTAGCATCATCGGCCGAAGAGATGGCGGGAGACTCCGCCGATGCCTTCTCCGGAGGCCTCCCTTCGGCCCCATCGGTGGATTCAGCATCGTACAGCGTCTCCTCGTCGACGGTTTTCATCCAGGCCGGAATTGGGCCCCCGCCGTTGGGGGTGTTTACGGGTGTCGGGTCGCTCATGAAGCAGGGCGGACTGGTGAAGGGAATTACGCGGCGGTCGCGATGCGAGATCGCTCCACAACCTCGTGGGCGAGATCGAGATAGCGGGACGCAGCATCAGAGGCGCCCTCGTACTCCATAATGTTTTTCCCGTGGGTAGCCACCTCATTGATCTTCGACCGCCACGGAATGAAAGTGTCGAAGAGAATGTCGGAGTAGATGTTCTCAAACTTCTCCTGCATGTCGCTCACCATTCCGGACCGCAGGTCCAGATCGTTGGGAAGCAGGCCGAGAATCCGCAAGCTATCGTTGTGGACCTTGCGGATTTGCTTGATGGTCTCCTGGAGCTGGCTCACCCCTCGCATGCTGAACCGGTCCGCGTGGATAGGCACGATGATGCCGTCGGCCCCCGCG